>PAAT01000099.1 GCA_002698965.1 Rhodopirellula sp.
AAGCTGGAACAAGTCGGCCTAAATCAAAATCTACGATTACGAAAAAAGCCTACGCTAACATGAAAGCTGGATTTCCTAAGAAGAAAAAATAAAAGAAAGTTATAATATTATGCCACACGGCCCCGGAACATATGGAAGTAAAGTGGGAAGACCACCGAAAAAAGGTAGAGCTGCTAATGCGTCAGCTAAAAGATCAACGAAGAAAGCTGCTAAAAAAGCTACTTCAAGAAAACGAATGGGATACTAATTAAAATGTTAAGTGGTAAAAAAACATACATGACGGCTGCTGGAGGTGTTCTAGCAGCAGTAGGTGCGTGGTTAAGTGGTGACATGGAACTTGGTGTAACAATTAATATTGTTATTACTTCGTTACTCGCTGTTTTCCTACGCAAGGGTGTTAAAACAGACACCAGTGCTGGGTCTGATAACAGCAATTCTTAGAGCGTTTCCTACGCTTGCTAGTTTAATTGGCAATGCGATTGATTTGCTTAGAGAACAAGAAGCACGACAGCGGCGTTCTGCTAAAGATGCTGCTGTTGATGCTTCTATTGATAAGTGGTTGCAAAAGCGTGAAGCTGGAAAACAGTCAGCGTCTAATGAATCACCCAGAGTTTCCGAAGGCAGCAATGGAAGCACCTGAGTTTACAAGAGAAGTACTGAAGACTATTAACAAACTTGAGTATGAATTAGAGAGGCCCGAATAATGGCAACAACAAAAGCAGTAGTAAGAACGAAGCCTACGGTCAGTACAGTAACTATACGTACTAGACCTTCTGTTAGTTCAGTAACAGCAAGATGAGTTTAGAATACATATTAGATAGAGTTGGTAAGAAGCTGGGGATAAATCCTAATGATAGTCACCAGCGTTCTATTATGTTGGACTACGTTAACGAAGCTGCTCAAGAACTTTACGAAGAATCTGATATGGTAGGTAGCCTTACAGAAGATTCTTTTTATGTACAAGGTGATAAGACTATAGCACTTCCAAGTAATGTAAGTTCTGTACGTGCTATAAGAGAGAAGGAAAGTCAAACTACATGGAACTTATCTAACCTTACCGAACGATACGCTTTTAACAACTTAGAACAAGATGACAGAACCTGGCGTATAAAGGGTTACGAAACTTTTATGGTAACTCCCACGAGTTACTCAGGAATGAAAGCTACTGCAACTCAAGCAATGACAGATATAACATTGACTGTAGTTGGTTCACGTTCTGGTGCTACAAGATTTGTAGAAGAAGTTGAGATGGATGCTACAAGTAATACATTCTCTACAACGTTTACATCTATTGAGTCTATTATAAAATCTGATGTTTGTACTTATGATATAAGTATCAAACAGTCTGATGATACTGTAGTTGCTGTTATTCCAAACAACGAAAAAGAATCACGTTATCTTATAGTAGATGTGAGTGAATATCCTTGGGAGTCTGATGCTGCACAAAATGACGAGCATACACTTGAGGTATTATACAAAAAGAAACTGCCTTACCTGAGTAAAGACAGTGATGAATTTCCTGCTGATGGTTATGATAACATAATCATTAACAAAGTAATGCAACTGTTCTTAGAGGAGCAAGGCAAGATGGAAGAAGCTATACTCTACGATAGAAAAGCAACTAGAAGTCTTGGCAGACGTAATGCTGACTTAGAGCGTGGTCAACTACAGAAAGTTAGGTTTGATAAACATCCACACGATAAACTTAATATATCACTAATTAATAAGTACACACGTGCAAGTAGAACAATAGGACCGTACTAATGGATTTTGTACAGCAATCATTTTCGGGCGGTATGAATCTAGGTGTAGATGACACTAGACTTGCTACTGATGAATATGGTCTTGCCTATAACGTAAGGAATCGTCACGACGCTTTAGAGTGTGTAAAGAAAGCTATAGCGTTTGATACAACACCTACTCTAGGAGGTTACAGTTCTAGTGATCCAAAGATACAAGGTATAATTTTTGTAGATCCCTACTTCTTTGTTTTTGTGGACGGTGTTTGTCTAAAGAAATCTAAAGACAGTGATACATTCACTACTGTATGGACTACATCAAGTACACATACTAAACCAGCCACGTACACAAATGGTGTAACCACCACAACAGGTACGATACAACTTTCAGCTTCGGCAGAGTTTGTTTACACCGAAGTAGTTCCACCATCTTACGATAACTTTGCAGCAAAAGCTAACTCAGCAGATAATGCAAGTGCAGGTGGAGCGTCAGACTATACAAAGAGAATACCTCCAACTGTTGCAGGTATTGTAGTTCAAGACGGAACGAGCAGACCTAATTTAATTGAAATCGCCGCAGACGGAACAGTTACTTGCAGGCAGTTGATGGGTTACGACCAATGGCAAAGTACTACGGTACAAGTAAATTATAGCGGTGGTTATGCTACAGGCACACATACTATAGCTGTAAATCCAACACCAGTTATATTAAACACAGGTACGATTATTAGCTTTGTTGGTGGTGGATTATTTACTCTTAGTGGTAATAATGCAGCAGGTGTTACTGCTTTAGCTGGTACACTTACGGGTAATAGAATTGAGGGTGATGAGATGGGTATTCCCGGTCTTAGAGAGTACGTACCTGTAGGCAAGCAAATGGCATTTCACGGAGGCAAGTTGTTTGTAGCCTCTGCTGATGGTACTAAGTTATATCATAGTGTTACAGGTAGACCATTAGATTTTATGGTTCCTCTTACAAACTTAGGTGAAAAGATAAACGCCAAAGAAGCTATAGGAGGAGTTGAAGCTGTAGCTTATACTGTAAGTAATGATCCTATAACTTGTTTGCGGTCTATGAACACAGATGAGTTATTTGTTGGTGCGATGAATTCTAGCTATGCTGTGAAGCCAGATAGAACTCCTGCAAACACAATATTTGGAGAGCCTACTTTCACCAAGAAATTTTTATTTGCTACTGGCCCTGTCAATCAAAATGCGTACGTTGATTTGCTAGGTGACTCAGCTTTTATAGATAGACACGGTATAAGATCTTTTAATGCTGTACAACAAGCTGAAACTATTTCCCGTAACACAATATTTTCAGAACCTATCTCTGACATATTCAATGATGTTGTGCAAGATGGTACGTTTCAGTGTGCTATAGTACATGATGGCTATGCTTTGTTTCACGTGCTTACAAATTTACCAGAACAGTATCTTACTGTAGTTTATGATATGGCTACAAAGAAATTTGTAAGCCTTGATCGTCAGGAAGTAAGTAGTACAGGAGTTACTTGGGGAGACGGAAACGCTGGTGCAATAAATGTTTATGATGCTAATACATACTGCACTCCTATAAGAGATATGGCAGTAGGTGTTACTACAGCAGGAACTCAAGATCTTTTTGCAATAACAGATGATCCAAGTAGTAAAACATTTTGGGTTAAACATTTGTATGGTAGTACAGAGTTTGCAATGTCTAGGATAGACACCAAAGCTTATTGTACAGGAGAGCCAAAGGTTGAGCTTAAACCTAACTCACTCAACCTTATGTTTAATAAACCTTTTGAAGTCTTCCATTCATTTAAGATAAACAATACAGACGGTTATCCGCCTGGTGTATATCCATCAACAGCTACTACAGAGTTACTAAGTACATCGGGTACAAGTTTGTATATTACTGTAGATGATTTTAAAGAAGGTGTTACAGCAGTAACAGATGATAACTTACCTGTACATAATACGACTTTGTTTTTTGATAGCGGAGCTACCTTGGTTTACAAAGAGTTTGCAGCAGACGGTCAGATAGGTAAGTCACTATTTAATAGTGCGACAAAAGTTGCAGGTGTTTTATCTAACGCAGGGGTTTCTGATAATGACGAGGGACGTAATGCAGGATTTGTTGCTGTGTCACAGGTTGTAGATGATGTTAGAACAGATGCTAATCATGGTGGCTTAAAGACCAGAGGCTTGCCTTTGATACAATCTGGAGTAAGATTTCCAGTGGTATTCCCTGTAGAGTTTGATGTGAATACTCACGCTAATATGTCATTTAACTGGCAAGCTAGTGAGCAAGGTTGGAAAGTTAAGTACAGAATTTATTTACAAGGTTCACCAAAGCTTTCGCAAGTAAGACTTGATGCGAAAGATATAACGTTAAAGTCATCAATGATTAACCAAGCATACTCAGCATAATGTCTATAGGGATAACAAGTTCAGTAACAAAGTCGGATAAGGTAACACTGTTTACAAGTAAAGATGATTTTGATGCGTGGTTGCTAGGTCTTGAAGTACCAGCAGCTACAGGATCAACGTATGGTGTAGTTAGACAAGGCTCGGCTGTATCCGATGTATCTAGTAGCAACGCAGCTAATAACACAACAACAATTAATGCACTGTTAGCAAGTCTTAGAACTGCAGGTGTGATAGCAACATAAGGAGATAAAGATATGCCAGTTAATATACCATTTTTCGGTGAGATAGACCCAGCAAAGCTTGTAGAAGATGCAATTAAAACTGCTGCTGGTGGATACATAGCTAAAGAAATTGGTGAAATGGGTCAACAAGATCCTAAAGACCAAGGTAAAGCTGTGGGTGAAGCACAGGGTGAAGCCTATGAAGAGTTGATGGAAGCTTACAGAAGGCAGCAAATGCCTCAAGCTCTTAAAGACTTGGAAGTTCAAGCACTTCTTGCACCTTTACAACAACGGCTAAACTACGAACAGCTCTTAGGTTCAGAAGAAGCTAAACTTTTACCTGAAGGTTTTACCCCCGGCGTTAAGCAGTACCAAACACTTGATAGCGATCTTGAGAAGATGAAGCGTCAAAGTGGTGCAGCAATAAATTTAGATATACTACGCGAACAAGGTCCATATATAGCACAGGCTATTATGAATCAGATGCAGTTAACTGATAAACCATTCTTAGATGCTAGAGAACGAGGCGGTCAGGCTGCTGTTGATTTACTTAACAGTATAAATTTAGAAGGTTTATCTGGAGGTGAACGTGCTGAGATAGAACGTAGCAATGCACTTAGGAATTTACAAAGACAAGGTACAACAGATAGCGGTGGAAATTTAGCTGCAATTGAGAATGCTATGAATTTTGGATCTCGTCTTGATAAAAAGAAAGCTCAATTGGGTAGTGCGTTACAGGCTGTTACAAACTTTGCAGCAGGTACTCGGTCAGGTGTAGATCCTTTGCAAGCTTCTGTAGGACAAACAAGCGGTGCTAATAGACAGACTGCAGACTTTCAGCAAATGACAGCTCCCAAAGACTACACGAATTTGGCAGGTCAAGGTACAAGTTTGTTAGCTGGTGTAGCTAACCAGCCGACAGATCTACAAAATATGTTCTCAGGTTTTGATTATTTAAAAGGGTGGAGCCAAGGTCAAAATCCTTGGACAAAAAGTTAATTAATAGAAAGAAATAATATGGCAAACTTTAACTTAAGTGGTCTGTTAGGTGGTATGTTTCCGATGATGCAGCTTGAAGGTCTTGATGACGAAGAGTTGCGTTTGATGGAAGAGTTACGAGCTTCTGGTGCTTACGTTCCACAAGTAAGAGAACAGAATCCTTTTGCTTATGGTGCAGGTGGACGTAGGGCAGAAGACTTAGCTGCTGCACGACAAGCTATGCAACCAGCAATGCAAGGTCGTATGCAAGATGTTGTACAAGCTCGCGGAGAACAAGAGCGTAACCGTATGGCAATGGAAGCATTTAATCGCCAACAACAAATTGCCGAACAACTTAGACAAAAACGTATTCAAGACGAAGCTCGTAGGCAACAGCTAATGGGAATGCAACAGGATGCCGATCAATCATCTGCAGACTACAGTGCTGCTGTAACTAGCGGAAATCCTATGCTAGAAGATTTTGATAAGTATGTGGGTAAAGAGTACTACGATCAAAACATCGGTACTACAATGGCTCCAAGAGATGCAGCCGAACTTACAGTACTACAACAAGATGCTGCAGCACCAGAAACAAAAAGACTTCAGCTTGAAGAAGCTACTGCATCTGCTGATTTATCAAATGCTGTTAGAGCACAGCTACCACCTGACTACGCAAAGACTTTAGCAGACAAGCAGGTAGTTAGTGATGAATTGAAAGTCTTGTTGGATAGGCAAAGATTAAATGTAGCTAGACAGTTTGGTGATCGTATTGGACAGGCTACAGGTAACAATCAATTAAAGACTCTAGACCAAGAAGCACTAGCTATAGAAGGAATTCTAAACTGGTTTCAAACACCAGAAGGTAAGCAGTACCTAGACCGTGGTGCAGCTTTAGGTTCAAACTACAGGAATGTTTTAGAACAACTAAAGATTCAACTTCTTACAGCAAGAGCAGCATTAACCAGAGCGGAACAATCTGGAAACGCTACATTGAGGGATATAGTAAACCGAAATCTTAGTAACAGAAACAGCAATATTGTAGGGCCGACTCGTCGTATGCCTACTGACCTTCTTGACCAAGGTCAGTTTAGTCCAACTAATACAACTAACACCGTAACAAATCCTAATCCTTAATCATGGCAAAACTTACTCCAGTTAGGCGTAGAGCTAATACTCCACGTAACGGAATATACGATCAACTACTGCGAGAAGATGGTTATGATCCCGAAGAGGTAGAATATTTAGATGATGAACAGCTTGAAGCATACTTAGCTGAAGACTGGAGTAAGCTTGAGTCTGCTGGTATGGGAGCTTCTGAATCTCTAGGAGCTGGTCTAGGAGGAGCAGGTGCTACATTTTTAGCTGGAGCAGCTTTAACAAAGACAGGAGTAGGTGCTGTAGTTGGAATACCTTTGATGATAGGTGCTGGTTTAGCTGGTGCATTTGCTGGTAACGCAGCCCAAGATAAGATTGAAGAAGCTGTATATAATCCAGAAGATTTAGAAGCGTTAGAAGCTAGACGACAGGAAGCCAGACTTGCAAATCCTTTAAGTTCTTTCGGCGGTCAGATGGCTCCTTCTTTATTATCATTTAGACCTAGCCTAACACAACTTCGCACAGCAGGTAGCGGGATAGGTCAAGCAGTTAAAGGTAGTGCATTAGGTGTAGGAGAGAAACAAGCTTTACTTCAGTCAGGTATAGGTGCTGCAACAGAAGCAGGTTTTGAAGGAGTACAACAAGCTGCAAGAGGAGAGTTTGATCCATCTAGATTAGCACTCGCTGCTACTGTAGGTACAGCATTACAGAAACCTACATTTAAACCTAAAAACATAGACAGCCTTATAGCTAAAGGTAGAGAAAGAGCTGAAGCAGCAGGTAGAGATCCAAACAAAGTCTTTAATATGTGGGCTGAACCGTTGCCTTCTACTGCACAGTTAAGACAAGACATAAGTGATACGCTAAGAATAAATTTATTTGAAGACGGCAAGCATTACACAGGAGACACTGGCACTCAGGTAGGAGTTCTAGAAGATAGACTTACACCAACTCCAGTTGATTTAGTTTCTGTAATTGACGACCAAGTAACAAGAGGTGTTGGTGTTCTTGATCCGTTAAAAGTTGGCCCAGCAGCAGAGTCTATGCGTAGACAAGGATTAGGTGCTGGTCCTATGACAGCGGAAGAAGCAGCCAGAGGTTACGGTGTCGCACCAGAAGTGTTAAAAGATATTTATGGTGCAGCTTCAGTAGCAAAGAAAGAAGCACAAACTAATTTTGACAAAGCCAAGAAAGATTTAGACGCGGCTAGAAAAGCTATAGCTGCATCCAAGAAAACGTGGACACCAAAAAGACAAGCTGCCAAGTTACAGGCTGCACTTAACAGAGCACAAAAGAACTACGACAATGCTAACAAAGCTTTAACAACTACAAAAATTCCAAAAGATGAGAAGAATAAACTCATGGGCTGGTTTGGTGATAGAGCCAAGCAAGTTGACATGGTTGATCCTGCTACAGGTAAACTTACCAGCCGTAAAGTTATAGATATTGATCCTGAAATATCCAGACGACTTGTAGATCGTGACGGAGAACCATTAAAAGATCAGTTAAGTGTATGGGAGCCGACAGGTTTATCAAGTGGTAGAATTGTAGATCCGCAGACAGGTATCACCACTGAGATACTTGGGCTACGTGCTGTAGAAGATGGACGACTTCAAGAGGCATTTGAAATAAATGGAGAGATTGTTTGGAGAACTGTCTCAAAAGCTAAAGCTAAATCTATACGAAGAAAGTTTGAGAATCATCTAGTAGGAATTCGTAAGAATGCTCAAAGAGAAATAGACGCGATAGAAGCTGAGAGAGCGAGCAGAGCTGATGCTTTAGGTAGGATTGAAAGTAAGACTGTTAAGAAACCTAAACCATTAGATACTGAAATAGTTGAACAGCTTGCACAGCTTGCAGCTATTAGAGGATTTAATATAAGCGAAGCAATCCGTAAAGGTTTGTATAGAGTTGTTGATGGTAAGTTACAAAGACAAGCAGGGTTTGCAGCTTATGACACAAGGCAGGTAACAATTGATCCACGTGTTGCCACTGATGATACACTAGCACACGAAGGTTTTCACAACTTCATTGATGATCTTCAGTACTCTACAAATAAGAAAGATAGAAAGCTTAGAGAAGACGTACTTAAATTATTTGCTGACGAAGAAACTGCTGTTCAATTTTTTGGTGAAGCTATGACTCAGAGATTAAAAACTCGCAGAGCAAACGCAAACCAAGGCAAGTTTAAAAACTTATTACGAGAAGCTAAACTGCGTTGGCAAGAAAAGTTTGGTATACGTATGTCACCTAAAGCTTTAAAGGATTACCTACTTATAAAGTATGACACTGACCAACCGTTTATTTATAACTCAGATCTCGTAGATGGTTTTGCTGCTAAACGTCTGGGTAAAAAGCCAACAGATGCAGAAGGT
>PAAT01000001.1 GCA_002698965.1 Rhodopirellula sp.
GCGAAACCTTGCAAACTAGGGAAGTGGGCGATGAGGGACTCGAACCCCCACCCTCTTCAATGTAAAGGACAAATAGACTGTAAACACAGTAGTTTTGTTACCGTCTGGTGAAATGCTCCGACGAGATGATCGATAATAGAATATCGCGCAGTCGATAATCTGCAGCAGCAGCCTGCTCGTAGATCAGGTTGAGATTTTCACGATCACGAAACGAAATGTGACGCGCCAATGCGTACGACAATAACTTTTCCACAAACACCCGGGAAAACTTCTCCTTATCTTCCAGCAGTATATTCTTTAGGCCCTGCGGGCCCTCGAAGGTTCGACCATCCATATGAACTGTTCTACTATCCACTGGAAAGTTCCCAGCTTCTTTACCAACGTTCGCGGGGCTGGTGGCGTAGTTGATAACATCCGTATATTGCTCACGCCACCGCCCAATCACGTCGAAGTTTTCCAAGGCGATCCCTAGGGGGTCCATCTTCCGATGACAGATATTACAACTGGCATTCTCTCGGTGTGCGTCGATAGTCTCTTTGATCGTCTCTGTTTGCGTTGGTGGGCTCAGTGCACCGATTTCCAAATCTGCCGGTGTCTCCAATAGATCACCGTAGAAACTCTTAAGAACCCACGCACCACGATAAAACGGATTGGTATATTCCCCGTTATTGGTCGTCATCAGCATGAAGCCCGCCTGCGTTAGAAGACCTCCGCGAAATCGATCATTTTCGCCCAGCTTGACCTTGGAGAACTCAGAAGTAACCTCTTTGGGCCTATAGTCAAATGGTGATATTTTACTAGCACCAGGTCGCTTGCTGGGATTTGCGATCGGGTGCCCTTCGACCTTATAGATATAGTTAAGTTCCGGGGTGAGCATTACAAAATCAGAGTCGATAAAATTCTGCAAACTCAGGTTGCTTGACAGTACTTCCTTAAAAAACTCCACCGGTTCTTCTTTGATCTGTTCTCGAACAAGATCAAATTCGTCAACGGTGAAGATGCTTACGTCAGGCTCGATAATCTCGAGCTTTTCAAGGTCGAGCCATTGATAAACATAGTCTTTGGCAAATCGATTACTTTTAGCGTCCTGTAACATTCGCAGCGCCTGCTCGCGGCGTACCCTGGGATCCTTCAGTTTTCCCTCCCTTGCCAATTCGAAAAGGGTATCGTCAGGCAAGGAGTTCCACAGGAAATACGACATCCTTGCAGCAATGGCGTACTCATCCAAAGGGCCAGCCGTGCCCTCCTGTTTATAAAGAAAATTAGGGGAACAGAGCATTCCGCGAATACCTGCTTGCAAACCAGAGTAGATACTTCCGCCCTTTACGAATTCCTGCTTCGCAAGGATATAGACTTGTTGCATTTCCAGATCGGTTACGGGACGACGGAACAGCTTCTGTGCAAGCCGATACAAAATCGGCTGACATACCTCATACCCGGCAGAAGAGTCGATATCTTTACAATAGTTTTTATAGAAGGATGTGTTCGGCGGCCATGACTCATACACTGGCCCAGTGATGGTCGCGTTTTCTATACAGAACATCGGCTGAGGACCACCTCCCTTGACCGAATTACATCTGAGAACAATTGTGTCATCCGAAGAAAGTCGTGTTGTAAAACCTTTGCGGGGATCGAAGTCCTGCCAGGCAGCATTGTTGGGAATAACCGTAACAATACTTTGCCCTGCTCCCGCGTTCTTACGAAGGAAATAGCTCATCGAATGACCCACTATCGGCTGAGCATCGCTGCCCTTATCTGCCAAATCTTTGACAGCCGGCAATCTTTCTTCCTCGCGGCTGCCCGGAACAAATTCAGCCCTAATATAGAAGCCCTGGGGAACAATCCGATAAAGTCCGCTCGTTTTTACGGACGGATTGATTTTTATTTGAGTGGCTGGAGACCCGAAAACCAGAGGGCGCGAATCTCGCTCTAGTGACGGAGCAAACCCGTTCGTATTGTCTTTGTGGCTGAGGGAATCTATATCTGTATTTTTGGTTGAATATACAATCACGCGAGGGTTAGGTTTATCACTAACCACACTCTCGGCAATCATGTTAGCAACGTTGAAGTACGTCTCCATATCGACTACCGACATATGAAGATTATCTGCATTGTTATTAAAGCCAGCATCGATATTGTCGAGTGGCAATCGATCAGACAGTGAGAATGTTGTTTCGAACACATCATTGACGGTGTTTTGATACTCGACTCGACTTAATCGTTTGAGCACTCCCGGTTTTTGAGTCTTCGTGAGTGCGTGGAGTTGCCTACCTAAGACCTCCTGTAACGCCTGGGACTGTTTGGTTTCCGGATATTGAGGCGCATCTTCCGGGGGCATCGCACCACGCTCAATCGCCATATAAATATCTTCCAACAGGCCCGCGTCTCTCCATTGCTGGAGCCCCATCTGATCAAGACGAAGATCAGCTTCCGCCGTTTCCATTCCATGGCAGGCCACACAGAACGAGTTGAAGAATTTCTGTACCTGCGAACGTTCATTGGCAGCGCAATTCGCAGTGCTGACGATGGTAAGCAGTAACAGAAAAACTGAGGTGCGGGTGATCTTATAATACAACATAGTGTTAGAGCTGAATGATCTTCTTACTATTGCCGAAATGGTCTCGCTGGATACCAAATTTCTGCAGAATCGACAGATAGATATCGCAGGTCGTCTCGCCTTGGCGAATGACATGCCCTCCGTGGTTTGTGAATTGTCCGCCTGCGACAAACACCGGGATTTGATTCCCGTTATGTGGCCCCATTTTCTGGCTCACACTATTGTTGCCTGTAGCGACGGTAACCGTCTCATCCATCAGCGTTCCGCCGGATTCGACATTAGTGCTGGCGAGTTTATCGTAAAAGTTTGCCAGCAGTGAATAAAAAGAGGAGTCATATTTGGTCAAACTGCTACGTGCTTCTTCAGATTTTGGCACGTTGTGCGTCGTAATATGATGATCATGATCGAGACCCGTCATATAGAAATTGACCACCCGCGTGATGTCGAACTTGAACGCCTTGTAGATCATATCGAATGCAATGCCACGCTGAATCTGGCGAGGATTTTCTAGGAATCGTTTCTTATCAATATCCGTCGAGAGGAAGTTATTCTCAAATTGAGGGGCCACCGGAAACTCCACATCCTGTCGTGGCTCGCTGAGCCACTCAATCGACTTATTAAGCTCCTGCTCTGACTCGCGCAGTGCCGCAAAATATTCTTCCAGTCGCTGGCGGTCCCGGCCCGAAACCCGCGCCATCAGAGCTTTCGCTTCTTCGAGAGAACCGTCAAGAACGCTCTTCTTATGAGCCAGCAGTCGCTCCTGTGTTTTGGTATCGGTCTTGGCAAAAAGCGTTTCAAACAGAACTCTCGTCGATTGAATCGGCATGACCGGAAGCCTGTCTCGCCAAGATGCGACGATATGGTGATGGGCATGGCTAATGAAAGTGACGACATTTCTAACACGGGTCAAGTGGCCAATATGGTCCGCAACAATCTGGTCTAGTGAATCCGGGTTTGTCGTCGTGTTACCAACAAAACACTTATGGTCGTGGACATGGTTCCCGCCAAACTTCATTTTTGAATAGAGCGTGAAATAGTCTCTATGCTTTTTCAATGGCTCCATGTGCTCGCTAAACGCGTAGTCAGCACCATCGGTTTGTGGCAGTACGTCCGTGAAAAGACCGTAACCCATACTGACACAGAAAAGCCTTTTGACCTTGGCTTCTTGTGGGGTGGAGGGATTCTGACCAAAGCTCTCCAGTGTCGGCAGGAACAGCACACAGCCTGCTGACTTAAGAATCTCACGACGTTTCATAAAGCTGGACCTCTTCATTGTGTTGGAAAAGCACTGTAAAGCTGCCGTTCCTGAGAATATTCGTCTTCTGCTAACTTCTATTCTACCCAACCGGCGCCAAAAACAAATCACCGTCTTCTCAAACCAAAAGCAATGATAAAATTAACCAATCTGTCGCTTACTCACCGAAAACATCGAGTCGACCGAAAAAACAATCCATCTGCTACAGTCAAAACTTTTTGATCGCTGAGTTTATTTTTTCACCGCCCTACTACCAATCGAATATCTTTACAAATCGGCTTTTGGACCCTGCTCGCGGGACAGACTCCATCCGGACAAATCCAAAGATTAGCTCGAAACGTGGGTGCGAACCTGCACTTCCGAAGGAACTGGGTCCTAAATCCTGCGCGTTGGCCAATTCCACTATCAAGCCAAGTAAAAAGAATCCCTCTAGAAGACAAATCGCCTTAGGCAAACTACGATGTCGCTGTAATCGCTTTCAGGCACACCTGATTATTTGTCTTCACTTTGGGGTCGCCTTGTTAGTTGTACTTCGACTCGTATCGGCTTACGGTTGCGTAGTAACAAAAGTGAAGCGTTATTGCCAACCGGTGTAAGACTAACAAGATTAGCCAAATGGTCATCGTTTTCAATCAAAGTGCCATTGAAGCTTAAAATAACATCATTCGGAGTTATTTTCGCTTTATCGGCCGGCGAATTCTCTGTGACCCCTGTAATACGAACACCGCGAGCATGACTCAGGCCAAGCTTTAGTGCCGTTGAATCGGTGAAGTCATGATCCATGCGGACACCAAGATAGGCTCCTCGTACGGTTTCTTTATCTAACAATTGACCAACAACTACCATGGCCATACTTATCGGGATAGTAAAACCGATGCCCTCATTACCACCTGAGCTACTGGCGATGGCTGTGTTGATACCAATCACTTCGCCTCGCATACTGACCAATGGCCCACCACTATTACCCGGATTGATGGCCGCATCGGTTTGAATGAAATCCTGAATCACCACTCCCTGTGTACCCAGAACCAAATCTTTACGGCCTTTGGCAGAGATAATTCCATAGGTAATCGAATGAGTTAGTCCGAAGGGACTACCAATCGCAACGACGAAATCTCCGATCTCCATTCGTCCACTATCTCCAACACGAGCAGGGACTAACGATTCTGTTTCACGTACGGTGATGACTGCAATATCACTGGCTGCATCAGAGGCGATATTTTCAACCGTCAATTTACTGCCGTCTTCCAGTGAAATATTTACCCCGTCAGCGACCGTCGGAAAGACAACATGACGATTAGTGAGAATATACTTTTGCTGATTAACTTCAATCACAAAACCTGATCCTGCTTCTTCAATCGTCCGTCGTGATCCAGACTGTAGAATTTTTCGACTTTGAATGTGTACAACGGACGGCTTAGAAACTCGGACAACTTTTTTCAATATATTCCGAGCATCAAATTGCTCTGCGTCTGTTGCCAATTGTTCAAAGAGACGTTCGCGTGCATCCAATGCAACGGAAACAGGCTGTTCCTGGCCGATGGCCAAACGCCCGGTTATGAGGCACGCAGCCATACAGATTACAAGAAGTAATCGGTGCATATCCTATCAACGACAACCTGATCGGCTGTGCTGCCCCCCAATTGATTTGATTAGCCTAGTTAGTGTTTGTATTTAGCTGAAAATCTCGTCGTTCTCTTCTTCCCGATTCCAATCTTCACCAAGTGTCTCCACTTTGGTTTGACACTCAATGCAATTAGATGCATAAGGCAGTGCCTGTAATCGAGCCAGTGGAATGTTCTTTTGACAGAGTTCGCAAAGACCATAAGTGCCATTTGAAATTTTAGAAATAGCCGTTTCGATTTGCTTCAACTCACGACTTTCCACTTCAGCCAGTTGTGAATTCAATTCATCCTGAGCAGAATCCAATGCAAAGTCCACGACATCACCAGATGCCTGATCCCGGAGTGCCTGTAATGCACTAAAGTCTCCATCCAGAGCTTTTCGAAGCGCATCGCGGCGTCCCAAAAGAACCATTCTTAACTTTGCAATGGCGTCTTTACGGGCCATCGGTGGCGTCTCCAAATAAATAAATCAAAAGCCCAAGAGATCACAAATACGTCGTTTTCGTTGATTTAAACGAATCGTACGTACACAGCTCTTCCAGCGTTATTAGAATAATCGACACAATCAGAACTCCAAAAACAGCCTTTTTAGTGATTTAAACCGAGAACGGTTTTGGCATTCTTCTTCAGGATTTAAGGCCTCTTTTAAGAATGGAGACACTTAATCACGGCCTGTCGCGCGGCGGAAACGTCAACGACACGGGCAACTTCCAGATTATGGGCGGGATTTCTGCTTCGACGCTTTTCAAATACTGTCATACCTCGAGTCAGTTCGCCCTTGACTTCAACATCACCTGCCCAGGGCTCTAATTCGAACAATTCCGGCTCGAGTAATTGAAGCAGAGCAATGGCATCATGAATTTGGACCGTTTCCAAGCCAAGTTGCTCGTGATAGGAACGGAAAAGATAGGGGATCACCCGGCGCAAGAACGCGCCTACCGAATTCGATTCGTCTGGCAAAGTCTCCATGAAGTTCAAAGCAAATTGAACTTGTGAAGTAATATCAAGTGGAATCAATGTTTTCTTCAGCGGTGCCTGAAAAACCTCTCGTGCACTTTCAGGGTCACAGTAAATATTGAATTCGGCTGTTTGAGTGATATTGCCAATGCCGTTAAAGCTTCCACCCATCATGATGATTTCGCCGACATTTTCAACAAAGTTTGGATCCCGTTGCATGGCACGAGCCACATTCGTTAACGGCCCTAAGCAAACGATGGAGATTTCACCTGGTGCTGCCCGCACTTCGTCAGAGATAATTTTCTCGGATAGATGACGATGATGATGATCCGCCGTTACAAAACCAGCTTCACCAAGTCCATCTCGCCCGTGAATGAAGCACGCATCACGATAGTCTGAATTGTCGTTAGGCGTCGCTGCACCAAAACGCGGAAGACGCGGAGGATCTAACTGTTCAATTACTGTCTGAACATTCTTCGTAGCCATTTCGGCCGGCACATTGCCTTCCACAGCAGTAATCGCAACAATATCGAGGGAGCGATGAAACAATGCCATCGACAACGCCACGCTATCATCGATGCCTGGATCACAGTCTAAAATTATACGACGTGCCATAAATAGTATCCCAATCGGCCAACTTCATCCCCTGCTATCTTTATCGGCTCTTAACACCTGCAAGTCAAACAACGCATCGGAATCGGTTGACGCTCTCGCATTAAGGCTCACAACGGTACAATAATGATTAAGTTACTATTTACGAATCGATATTAACCAAGACATGCACCATGCTAAATCAACAAATCGCCAAAGTAGAAGCCGGACAGAACCTCTCTCAGGAAGAAATGGCTGCGGCCATCGACTTGGTCATGCAGGGCCGATGCGAAGAAGGCCAAATTCGCTCTCTACTATTAGCCCTAGCTACCAAGGGTGAAGCCGTCGAGGAGATTGCTGGTGCTGCCGCTGCCATGCGGGCTCATATGACACTTTTGGAATCCACGCGTCAGGATTTGGTTGATACTTGCGGTACTGGGGGAGATGGATCAGGCACCTTCAATATTTCAACTGCTGCTGCCTTGGTTGCTGCTGGTGCTGGCATCGCAGTGGCCAAGCATGGAAATCGTAAGATCACCAGCAAAACAGGCTCTGCCGATGTGCTGGTCGAATTGGGAATCAATATCGAAGCTCCGATTGACGTTATGCAACACGCTTTGGACGAAATAGGCATCTGTTTCTGCTTTGCGCCACTCTTCCACCCGGCCATGCGACACGTCGGTCCCGTACGAAGAAGTATTGAAGTGCCAACTATCTTCAATCTATTAGGACCACTTTGCAATCCGGCCCGGGCTCCCTATCAGGTACTCGGCGTTGGAAAACCCGCGTTACGTCCAAGATTATCTCAAGCTCTTTCTCTCCTCGATATTAAAAAAGCTTATGTCGTATGTGGTAGTGATGGGCTCGACGAAATCACCCTTGCTGGGAACACCGATGTTACCGAAGTTACTCCAGGCAGAACTACTGATACACAATGGCAACCATCAACGTTCGGTTTAGCTCCGACAGAATTGACGGGAATGGAAGCTAGTGATCCGGCTCAGAGCGCAACAAAAATCCGTGCTATCCTGCATGGCGAAACCGGACCAGGTCGTGATATTGTTGTACTCAATGCTGCTGCCGCCATTTCCCTTGCGAGACCTGAACTCTCACTAGTCGACTGTACTGCGGCTGCTCAGCAATCCATCGACGATGGTGCTGCACTTGATGTCGTTAAACTGTTCGGTCAAGCTACCGGCTAAGTCATGACGAAACGTAAACTATTCTGGATCATCTGCCTCATTTCATGTCTTCATGCGTTAGTGCACGTATTTGAATTGGCTTTACCTGCCGTCCAGGATGACCTTAAGCTTCACTATGAAAGTAGTGATACGGTCATTGGTTCGCTCAGTAGTGCTTTTCGCTGGCCCTGGGGTCTGGGGGCTTTGCTTGTAGGTTTTCTGGTCGACAGATTTGGTGCTCCTCCAATGCTAGTTATCTATCTGGCTGGGTGTGCCCTGCTTTGCTTTATGATTTCATCCGTACCCGGATTGAACTCTCTTTTCGGGATGTTTTTTGTTCTGGGATTATTCGCCAGTATTTACCATCCCGCCGGTCTGGCATTAATCTCACTTAAGACTACGCCCGAACAAAGACCCATGGCCTTAGGGATTCATGGGGTCTTTGGCTCGGCTGGAATTGCATTAGCTCCTTTAGTTTTTGCACTGCTTCAAACCGAGGGGATGCAATGGCATGATTTCTTTTGGGTGCTGGGGATCATCGGCATCTTCAGTGCTATCGTCGTTTTTACGTTACGAAGCCATCTGGTCATCAACCCGCTACCAAAATCATTGAAGGATGATCCTGCGGTCGATAAATCTAAATCGACCTGCGAGCCCGATCGTGATTGGCGGTCATTCATTGTGTTGATAACACTTGCCGCTATTCAGGGTATGGTTTACTCCGGCGTTATCACGTTTTTCAAAGACGAATCATTCCTCGACACACCATTATTCACAGAACTATTCGACGTATCCCAAGATGTTCAATCTCAACGCTCTTTTCTGATGGCTGGTATTATGTTCTTTGGATGCGTGGGGCAATTCATTGCAGGTAAAATAGGAAATCCACAACGCCTAGAACAACAACTCACTGTGATCACGTTTATGAACGCTCCATTTCTAGTCGGTATGGCAATCTTTGCTGCCGAATGGGCTTTGGCATCCGCTGCAATCTTTGCGCTCGTCCATTTCATGTTTCAGCCGATTTATAATAGTCTCGTAGCAAAATACACACCTCGAGAACACCGAAGTGTCTGCTATGGGCTGAATTTCGTCATGGGCTTCGGCGTTGGAAGTTTGGGGGCAGTCTTGGCTGGTTGGATCAAAGATGCAACCACTTTAAACACCAACCATGTCTTCGCCGGACTATCGCTCGCGGCGTCGTTGTTTGGAGTTATATTAATCATTCTCAATCGTAAAACCTCGCCACAGGCAGAATAAACAAAATGTCAGAAGCCTCGCAGGATGTTATTGGTGTAATCGGTGTTGGATTATTAGGTAGTGCTCTATGCCACCGTCTGCATAAAGCCGGCCAGACTGTGATTGGTTATGATATCCGCACAGCCCAGCTGGAACCGCTGCTGCACCTTGGAGGTCAGGCAGCAGGTTCTATAAGCGAAGTGGCGAATGCTGCCAAAGTGATCCTTCTTTCATTGCCCGACTCTGCAATTTCAAAAGGAGTATGTAACGAGCTGGCTAAGAGCGCTGCCTCGCAAGCCACGGTAATTGATACCACAACTGGTACTCCGGAAGATGCTATCGAAAATGCTGAATTGCTCAGGCAACAAGACATTCTATTCATGGATGCCACCGTTGCCGGTGCAAGCACTCAGGTTCGTGAAGGTGCCGGGGTCTTGATGGTTGGTGGCGATCCCCAAGTATTCAAACAACATTCCCCCCTGCTAAACACCATCTCCAACGTCATATTTCATGTCGGTCCAATTGGATCTGGCTGTCGACTTAAACTCGTAGTCAATTTAGCCCTGGGCCTAAACCGAGCGGTACTGGCAGAGAGTCTTGCATTGGCCGCTGCCGCGGGTATTCCGATGCAAACCGCTTTGGAAGTTTTGAAGGCAACACCCGCTTATTCGGCTGCGATGGATGTCAAAGGTAAGAAGATGATCGATAAGGACTTTAGCCCTCAGGCCCGATTAACACAGCATCGTAAGGACGTTGGACTGATTCGTCAGCTCGCCGCACAACATCAACAAAATCTACCACTTTCCAATTTACATGCTAAATTACTCGATGCTGCCATCGAAGCGGGATATGGGGACCTTGATAACAGCGCCATCTATAAAGTCATCCAGGATAATCTGTCGTCATAATCCCCCTCCGCCGGAACCGGATTTCTACCTACAATGAAGGGAGAGTCCCGGAATAAGCTAATGGCCGCATTGTCGTAATTTTCTATGAGTCCACGAGATATACCTGCCGTCGGAATCGACTTAGGAACAACCTATTCAGCTATTGCGTTCCTTGACAACGAGGGGCGTCCAAAAACGCTGCTTAATTCTGAAGGTGAACCAACAACTCCTAGCGTCTTGCTGTTTAATGGCCCGGATGTCATTGTCGGTAAACAGGCCGAACTTGCGAAAAGCACTCAATTTGAAGCCATTGCAGAATACACCAAACGAGATTTGGGCAAGCGATCCTACCATAAACAAATAGCTGGATTTGAATATCCACCCGAGGCATTACTTGGGTTTATTCTTAATAAATTGCGACAAGACGCAAGCCAACATATTGGTGACTTCCACCAAGCTGTCATCACTGTTCCTGCCTATTTTGATGAAATCCGCCGTAAAGCGATACAAGATGCGGGATATCTGTCGGGTATCGAGGTGCTGGACATCATTAATGAGCCCACGGCTGCTGCTATTGCATACGGCTACCAACACGATCACGCTGCTTCCGATGGGCAAACGATTTTGGTATATGACCTGGGCGGGGGGACATTTGACGTCACGATCGTAAAAATTGAATCGAAAGAATATCGAGCTTTGGCAACGGATGGCGATGTCAAACTCGGCGGTATCGATTGGGATGAGCGGCTAGTTAACTATCTGGCCGAAGAATTTATCTCCAACTACAGTCTTGACCCGCGGGATGACAAAAATTCTCTCGGCGAATTGTGGCAACATGCACGACAGACAAAACACGCTCTCTCCAACGCAGAAGAATGGAACGTTGAAGTAACTTTTCAAATGCAGACGTTGTCGGTAACAATCACGAGAGACCATTTCGAATCACTGACTGCCGATCTATTAGAACGGACTCGCTTCACGGCCAGCCAGACGGTCAAAGCAGCGAACTTAACTTGGAGCGATATTGATCATGTACTCTTAGTGGGAGGCTCGACTCGGATGCCAGCAGTCGGCATCATGCTTCGCGAAGAAAGTGGAGCTGAGCCTGACTGCAGTGTATCACCCGATGAATCGGTTGCTCACGGAGCCGCATTACACGCGGGCCGATTATTGGATCAAGAAGAGGGAAGGACATCCGCTTTTTCGGTACAAAACGTCAACTCGCATACGCTTGGTGTGATTGGAGTGGACCCCGAGACTAAGAGACCACGAACTGCCAGAATCGTTCCACGAAATACTGCTTTGCCAATTACTGCCAAACGTGAATTCAGAATTCGACCAGATCAGCAAACCATCAAAATCGACATTGTTGAAGGTGAAAGTCGCTCACCGGACGCGTGCCAACTTATTGGTTCCTGCATGATCCGTGGCATCCCGACCAATCTACCGGAAAACTCTGCTGTTGAAGTTTTCTTTAAATATCGTGAAGATGGTCGGCTTAAAGTCAAAGTTCGTGTTAAAGGTACGGACATTGTGTTGGACAATGACTTTCTCCGCGAGAATACAATGTCGCAAGAACAACTCGACGTTTGGCGAAACTATATTACCGGTTAAACTAAGCACCATATTCCATGCCTCAAGATCCCACCTATCGCCCAACCGACGTCCGCATGAAAGGCTTTGCGCGCCGATGGACTGTTCAGGACTGCCTGGCTTGGATCGATCAGCAAACACCTGCCTATACGACGGAAACGGTTGCTTTGGCTGATGCGATTGGCCGTGTATTAGCAGCTGACATCATCAGTACTATCAGCGTGCCACACTTTGCGAGAGCGATGATGGATGGGTTTGCCGTTTTTGCCAGTGATACCGGCGGGGCAACGACCTATAACTCGCAATCAATTAAAGTGATCGGGCAATCGTTACCTGGTAATCCGTTCGATGGAGAAGTCTCTCCCGGACATTGCATTAGAATCATGACCGGAGCACCCATGCCTGGCGGCGCAGACGCTGTACTACCCGTGGAGCACACGGTGATTAATGATGACACCATTGTCATTCAGGGGGAAGTTGCTCCCGGTAAACATGTCGGTATTCCAGGCGAAGATATACGGTCCGGAACTACTGTGCTAGAACAGGGTCGGCAACTTCGCCCACAGGACCTGGGTGTTTTAAGTTCTATCGGCGTGAGTGCAATAAATGTTGTCAAACGCCCACGGATAAGGCTCATTATTACCGGGAACGAATTACTCCCGCCGGGGTCAACGCCTAACGACTTCAACATCACCGATGCAAACAGTCCCATGCTATCCGCGTTAGTCACACGTGATGGTGGCGAAGTGATACATCCTGGCATTATCCCCGACAACCCTAACAGTATTCTGGATGCTTATAAGACAGAGGCAGAAGTCATTCTGGTTTCTGGTGGTTCAAGTGTAGGGCAGGAAGATCATGCCCCGCGTTTACTTGCGGAACATGGCTCGCTGGATATCCATGGGGTCGCTATGCGTCCTAGCAGTCCCAGCGGAATGGGAACCTTTGACAATAAACTGGTTTTTCTTTTACCGGGCAATCCGGTCTCCTGCCTCTGTGCCTACGACTTCTTTGCTGCGCGCGCCGTACGAATACTAGGTGGACGGCCTGCTCAATGGCCACATAGAGTCCTCACTCTACCGCTAGCTAGGAAACTTGTATCAACGGTCGGCCGAACAGACTATGCTCGTGTCAGCATCCAAGATGGCCTGGTTGAACCTATCGCCATTAGTGGTGCCAGTGTTTTGAGCAGCACAACCCGAGCAGACGGCTTTGTCATCATTACTGAAGACCTCGAAGGATTCGCCCGTGGCGCCGAAGTAACGGTATACTTGTACGAATAATTATGGCCGAGCAACAACAATTTCTGGAAGTCATTAACCGCGATGAAGCTGAAGAACGATTTCATCGTGCGCTTGATCTGCAACCACTTGGCGTTGAGCTGATTTCGTTGCATCAGGCGTTAGGCCGTATTCTTGCACAAGACGTTCACTCGGCACATAACATTCCCTCGTTCGACCGTTCAAACTATGACGGCTATGCTGTTAAAGCGACCAACACACACGGAGCCACCGAGGAAACACCTTGCTCGCTGCTGCTGCTCGACGAAACAATCGCGACCGCTGTTGTACCTCAAACTGAAGTAACTCCTGGTTGTGCAATGAGTGTTGCCACAGGCGGTATGCTCCCTCGGGGAGCAGACGCCATTGTAATGATCGAACACACCGACGTTGTCGATGGAAATCTGATCGTTCGTAAGACGGTCAATGCGGGATTCGGAATTTCATTTGCCGGGTCCGATATTACAGCCGGCGAGATCGTCTTACGACAAGGTGATCTTTTAACGAGCCGTGAAACGGGCGTATTGGCCGCGATTGGTGAATCGCAGGTTCTTGTTTACCAGAAACCGAAAGTCGGTATTATCTCTACCGGTGATGAAATTATCCCACCCGGAGAATGCATGCAGCCAGCAATGGTGTTCGATTCTAACGCCAGAATTCTGGCAGATGCTGTCACCGAACTTGGTGGCTCCCCTGTCATCCTAGGAATTGTTCAGGATGATGAGCAGCAATTAGAGAACTTGTTGATCCAGGCTATCGCGGATTGTGATGTTATTCTCCTTTCCGGTGGAACTAGTAAAGGCGAGGGAGATATCTCCTACAAAGTCGTCGAAAAGCTCAAAGACCCAGGTATCGTCGCTCATGGCGTGGCACTCAAGCCAGGCAAGCCGATTTGTCTGGCGGTGACGCAACAAAAGCCGGTCGTCATTCTTCCTGGTTTTCCAACCTCGGCTATTTTTACGTTCCATGAATTCATTGCACCAGTCATTCGCCAATTAGCTGGAAATACCCCTGTCGACGAAACACAGCTCGCCGCAAAAATGGCGGTTCGAGTGCGTTCAGAGATCGGACGCACGGAATACTTACTGGTGGGGTTAGTTGAACTTCCGGACGATAATTCGTTAGTCGCATATCCTATGGGCAAAGGAAGTGGTAGTGTAACTACGTTCAGCCATGCAGACGGTTTCATTACCATTGACCGGCACCATGAAATACTGGATGAAGAATCGCCTGTTAGCGTGACGCTTTTAGGAAAAGAACTGGTCATCGCCGACTTGGTGGTCATTGGAAGCCACTGTGTTGGGCTAGATCTGATCCTCTCGACTCTACAACAGGATGGCACGCACAGCAAACTAATGACCGTTGGTTCCACCGGCGGGGTAGAGGCTGCACGGCGAGGAGAATGTGATATTGCCGGGGTGCATTTGTTGAATGGTGCTGGTACCTCCTACAACGAGCATTTGCTTGATGACTCGCTGGAACTGGTTAAAGGCTACAAGCGAACCCAAGGTATTATTTTCCGGCAGGGGGATTCCCGCTTTAAGGGGAAAACCGTCGAGGAGATTGTTCGGTTAGTTGCGACGGACCCATCTATACATATGGTCAATCGAAATCGAGGTAGCGGAACCAGAATACTGATCGATCAGTTATTGTGCCAGCTGGAGGTGAAACCAACCGGATACTCGATGCAATCCAGGAGTCACCATGCGGTAGCCGCAAGTATTGAACACGGGTCCGCAGACTGGGGAGTGGCAATTAAGGGCGTCCTCAATCCAGCTCTGGATTTTATTCCCATTGCTGACGAAGAATTTGACTTTATCATCCCGACTAAACGGCGTGGGAAAACAGCTGTCACTCAGTTTCTCAATACCTTAAGTAACGCGGATATCCGCGCCAAACTGACTGAGCTTGGCTTCGAACTGCATTAACAAAAATGCAGAGGCTTTATGCCCGAAGAAGAATTTCTCCGCGACCACCATCGATCATATCACCGTGATAAAGATTGTAAGAAGCATTGAGGGTTTCTTCCGGGACAACAAAGCCGTTCTTTACGAGTTTTCGCAACACCACTCTCATGAATTCAGGTTGATACTTGACCGCTTGGCGGAAACTGGGAAGCAGCTGGGGCTGGTCGTCGCCCATAAAAACAATGGTTCCGCGACGCATGCCTGCACCGTGACGAATACCTGAACTGCCAAAAACCATGATCGTGCCAGCAAGCATATTAAATCCGATCAGATCTCCTGCATTACCGCCAATCACGATCAAACCGCGACGCATCGTCAAGCCTATTTCGTTACCTGCGTCCCCATCAACAATGATCGTTCCACGATTCATCCCTCGTTCACTACCGCGATAGGCTGCTCCTACCTGATGACCCGCATTTCCATGAACATGGATCAGCCCGCCTTTCATCTCAGCACCAATCCAGTCACCCGCATCGCCATTGACCGTGATTGATCCACCTCGCATTTCACTCCCCAGATGGCGACCACAATTTCCATTAATGGTAATCGAGCCGCACTGCATCTTCGTCCCGATCCAATGAACTCCGGTTAATTGACCGGACAGATGCATTTCCAGATCAGAGGCATCTCCAGTGATTTTGAAGAAATCCGCAAGTACGCATTTGTCTTTTCCATGGAAGACCCGAAGTTGTTCGATTTCTGCAAGTGACAATGGCTGTAGTATATCCGGGGTAATCCCCTCGATCTCGACAGGAATATTCGTATTACCGTGATAGGTTAGTTCTAAGGCCATGAATCATTCTTATCTATAAAAGCTACGCTTGGGGAGTTATAAACTCTATATATTGAAATTATTAAAAGGAGCATCATGAGCGAATCAAACGAATTACTTGCCGGAATTGTTCTTTGTGGAGGAAATAGCCGCCGTATGGGTTATAGCAAAGCCCTGCTGCCGTTTGGCAACGAAACAATGCTTCAACGTGTGATTCGAATCATGTCTCAGGTAACATCGCCTGTGATTGCCGTCAAAGCGGAATCCCAGCACTTGCCCGAGTTACCGGATCATCTCCTGATCACTCAGGATCGAAAGCCCGAACAAGGCCCTTTGGAAGGCATTCGTATGGGCCTACGAGCTTTGGAGCAACACGATGGCAATACTCTCAAAAACGCTGCTGCGTACGTCACCAGCTGTGATGTCCCTTTGCTTCAGCCTGAATTTATACAGGCTGTCGCGAGCCAACTTGGCAATGCCGAGGCAGCTGTTGTAGTGGAAGACGGATTTCGTCATCCACTGGCGGCCGTTTACCGAACTTCCGTAATCCCTGTTATTGACCGATTACTAGATGCCGGCCGACAACGACCTCTGTTTCTGTTTGAACAAGTGGATACTGTTCTTATTCCAACTCAGGATCTGCTCTCTGCTGACCCTAAACTTTCCAGTCTGCTTAATCTGAATCAACCTGAAGATTATCTGGATGCGTTAAAGCAGGCCAAACTCAAGCCAGACCCTAAAATCCTGACTCAATTTGATTTGCTTGACGATTCATCATTCTGAACACAATCCACGACTTCCGGTTTATGTAAATATCCATCCTGAATAGGATAGTTTCGAAATTTTATGGAATAGTATTTTTCAAACCAGTCTGATATATCTTTTTCAATCTCCAAATCATAATCCGGATCCACATGGAACGTCTTACCCTGTAAAGGTTCTCGGATTTCGCTATCTTCAACTACGAGTACACCTGACTTAAAAACATACCTTGGTAATTCGAACATGATTTGTTTGTTTTCATGCGGCAAATAAACCGTTATGTCAGCATCTGCTCCTGGCCCCAGATGACCTTTATTCTTTAAGCCGAGAATCTTGGCTGGACCTGCTCTGGTAATAATACAAATCTCGTTGAGAGTATATTCCCGTTTAAGGTCAGCAAGGATACAGCGATTGACCACCTCCGGGTGAACGGTTTTTAATATCTCGTTACGATAGGAACTGTCCATTAATAAACGAATGATCTGAGGATAGGCGAGAAAAGATGCGCCATTCGGAGAATCGGTACTCATGACAACACGCCATGGATCATGTACTAGTAAATACCATTCCAAGCCAATCGCCCATTGCAGGGCATGAACCAGGCTTTCATTGCGATATTTAATGGGAGCAATACCACATCCGGATTCCATTTCCGTATCTGCACTGAACCATTTTGTTCCATATACATTATGGAGATAATAGCCTAAAGGGCCGTCTCCGGTCATGCTTGTTGTTTCTCCAAACATGATGTTACCAACGTCAACGGTAACATTGTCATGCGTATTTACATAATCAGCAAGTTCCTGAGCACGACTGCAGAACGTCTCCTCTACCCCCTCGCCTCCACCATAACTATGGAATTGGATATGAGTAATATGGCCTTGATGGCCGTCTAAAGCATCCATGGTATTTAAAGTGGTCGAGTAATTGCCCGGCATTCCCAAATTGTTGCAATGGATGTGGACAGGATGAGGCAAACCGATCTCATTAGCGGTTCTCGTTAATCCTGAGATAATCTGACGAGGTGTCACGTCATAATGATCCACGGTCTGATCAATCGTGTCTACATTTCCTCGAGGGTGATGCTTCCACACCTCGACACCACCGGGATTCACAAGTTTTGGAGCATAGCCTTTGGCAGCTCCCAGCAGCCATGGCAAGAAACCTTTCAGTTTTTCAGGCTCCTCATCAGCAATCGTCTTCATTACAAAGTGATTATTACCAGTAAGAACAAAAAAACCTTTATCTATACAAGGGGTGTCTTCAAGTTCTTCATGGGCGTGTCGAGCCGATAGCGGAGGAACGGCAGCATCAAAGGCCGTGGTATAACCAAGCCCTATATACTTATATCCAATAGCAAAGGTGCTTGGCACACTGCCCATCGTTCCACTATGTGTCTTTAGGGTACGTTCAACAATAGTATCTCGACGTTTATCTTCCGGACGCATTTTCCGGGCCATATTGACTTTAGGGCCTGCAATATGGCAGTGCATATCCACCCCGCCAGGCATCACGACATAACCAGCCATATCAATCACCCGCCCGGCGCGAACTCCCGGACCCGGTGGTTCCACAATCTTGTCATCCAGGATCCATATATCCTGCACTTGACCATCCACTCCATTTAATGGATCGTAAACATATCCACCAGCAAGCTTTAAGTACGATGTTGTCATGTGGTTTATACCAATAACCTAATAATTGTTTTCAGCAGAAAAGAGACTGATGTCCGATTCCGCTAATCTTCAAATGGCCATAGATCAAATCACAGCCGCTCGTCATTACACCAAATCTCTATTGGAAGATATCGACCAAAATGACTGGTTTCGACAACCTGTTGCCGGGATTAATCATGTTGCCTGGCAGATTGGGCACCTGGCAATGGCTCAATATGGCCTGGTACTTTTCCGCCAACGCGGTCGGAAATTAGAAGACTCGGAATTAATGTCTTCGGCTTTCCGGAAAAAGTTTTCTCGTGGTACCACTCCTAATCAAGATCCTGATTTTTATCCAAGGATCACAGAGATTCAAGATGTGTTTGAACGAGTTTATCTTCAGTCGATGGAAGAGCTCACAACGTATCCTCTAGAACAATTAAATGACCCTGTCGAAGATCCGTATGCCGCCTATCCCACCAAATTGGGGTGCCTCATCTTCTGCGCTCATCACGAGATGTTACACGCAGGTCAAGTTGGCATGCTACGCCGATTACTCGGCAACGATCCTATCCGTTAACTAACGCACAGGACGCAAGCTTGAGTCATCTTCACTGGCTGGAACTTCTAGGGCAATTAATTCCTGTACTCGTTTCTCGATCCCCTGAAGGATCTCCATATCGCTCGGGTGATGACAGTCAAAGGCGGGTCGTAACGGTATCGGGACATCATCCATTCGATAAACGGTCCCCGGAATGTTAATCCCATAAGTTGCCACAGTGAAAGCGACTTCCGCCGCTCTGGTCGTCGGCGTTTCTTTTGGATCAAAGGCAATATAGGGAATCGACTTCAGATGCTGACGAGCCGGTTCACTAAAGTTAGCCATGGGGTCACTGGCAATAATAATAGCTGCATCAGCTTCCTGACGGGCTAATACATCGGAAGCCGTATATTCACCGGGATTAAAACGGGGGTAGCCTCGAGCCAGATTGACCCCAAATGGATACCCCGTCCGCCATGCCACGACATTGTCCGCTCCCGTTACGTTTCCGTGGCCTCGATTTGGCTTACAGACAAAACGTGTGTGTTGGTTCATATCACGAGTCAATGCAAGGAGAGCTTCCGTATTAGCATGCTTACCTCGAGTCATTGTTAGTCCCATGCCAAAGAAACAAACCCCAAAACGAGACGCTTTCATGCGATCCATGAGGTCTTGCCAAACAGCAAGTTCAACACCCGTATCAGCCAGAACCTGTTCTGCCTCCAACTCAACTCCGGCACACAGTGCGCGCAGTGTCCACAAAGCTTCAAAATCCGAACGTGGTTTCAGCTGAATAAAAATATCAGCCGTATTAGCAGACTTTGTCTTGCGAACATCAATCACGACGCAAGTACGATCTTTCCGGCCATTAGGAACGAACATCCCCTTGGGCATCAGGCTATAGCGAGTGAAGTGACGCGGGTGACTCTCCGCAGGGTTAGACCCCCAAAAGATAATCAAATCTCCTCGATTTCGCACTTCACCAAGGGAGCAGGTAACTTCACCAACTCCCTGAAAGGCCATCCCCGACGGGCCGTGACAAACAGAAGTAGTGGTGTCAACGTTAGCACCTACCCAATCCGCTATACTCACGGCCACTCTTTGTGATTCTGTGGTAGTGTCACTCAGGCCATACATTAGCGGGTAGCGCGCTTTCGTAAGAATATGAGCCGCTCGCTCGATCCCTTCTTCTACAGCTGCAGGCTTGCCCTTAATGAGACAGGATGGACGATCATCCACTGAATGATTAAGAAACCACGCCTTGCCCAGCACACATGCTCGTTTGGCCTTGGTGATTTCATGACCTTTGACGGTCAATTCAATGTCGTCGCATACACATCCACAAAATGTGCATGTGGCATCTTCGACTATTTTTAGTTCCGGTTCTTGTTGCGACGCATCAGGTGTAACAGTAGCCATTTGGTTATGCTCCACTGTGCGTGCGATATCAATCTCGTTCAGACCTGACTGGTTAATACCAGTTCGCACGAATCAGCCTGACCGACGGGAGCTTCGCTCCAGTTAAATTCTCCTGTTAGTTGGTACTTCGACGAGCTTACTCACTCGGAGTAGCGATTTTTTCCATCTTCACGTCAAATCCCTTGCTTGTAGGCATACCTGAACCATGTGTATCTGCCCCCATGAGTCGACTCGAATAGTCCCCATAGGCAATAAACAACAGGCCGGCCGGCAATTCACCCTTCTTGGCTACTTTCGTCCGAATTTCAATTTGACCATGCTCGCTAGTAACGCGAACCCAGTCACCCGCTTCCAGACCAAGCTCTTCCATGTCTTCCGGTGATACCTGTAAGACCGAAATTTCGCTCTGGTAGGTCTCCTCGAACTTACCTTCATTAATTCCTACACCCTGTTCGCTGGTTCGGCCGGGAATGATGATATAAGTCTTGGACATGTCAGTATTTTCTAAAGGATGGGTTCCCTTTTTCCTACAACCTAAGTGGAGATAAGTACCTATCTAGTTAAAATCGGCACTTTTCCCGTTGGTTATCACTATTTATTGTGAACTGCCTTCCGCTTCTCCGCTAGTGCCCATTCCGGGCTTAACCCCCCCCTGCCAAACTGGTCCAAGAAGTACTTTTACAAATCGATAGCAAACCGTCTTAAACCATTAACTTGAGGCATGCATACTACTTTCGGTTCAAACTTCGTCATGCAAATTATTATTTTGGTAATCAAAGATAGATTTTACCGAGACACATATTGGCTGTTTTTTTATCCGTATTTGTTAGAATCTAGGCACTATCGTTGGCAGATTTTTAGATTTAAGAAAGTTTTATTGTGTTGGATTTGCATGAGAAAATTGACGAAGCTGTAGCTGAAATTAAGAGACATTGGGACAAAATACCCCACGCAGGTGTCATCTTAGGAACAGGCTTGGGTAGTCTGGTAAAAGAAATTGAGGTTGAAGTCACCATTGACTACAGTGATATTCCACACTTCCCATCTTCCACTGCCATCAGTCATGCAGGGCGCCTTGTCTGTGGAACATTGGCCGGGCTACCCATCGTTGCCATGGAAGGCCGAATGCACATGTATGAAGGCTATCCGTTGAAGATGATCACGTTGCCCGTCCGCGTTATGAAGGCTTTAGGTGCAGAGCTTCTGGTAGTATCCAATGCCTGTGGTGGTATGAATCCAAATTACCGTTGCGGCGATATCATGATCATCGAAGATCATATCAACCTCATGGGTGATAACCCACTGATAGGCATCAATGACGACCGCCTTGGGCCTCGCTTTCCTGACATGTGCGAGCCCTACCAGCAATCTCTCGTAGATCGTGCACTAGCCATCGCCCGTAAGGAAGACATTGTTGCTCATAAAGGTGTGTTTGTTGCCGTTGCCGGTCCAAATCTCGAGACTCGTGCCGAATATCGATTCTTAAGAACGATTGGTGCGGACGTCGTCGGTATGTCTACGGTACCGGAAGTAATCGTGGCGGTGCACTGCGGCCTACGAGTTGTTGGATTCTCCATTATCACTGACATGTGTTTACCCGATGCTCTTCAACCGGCCAATGTTGAAGAAATCATTGCCGTAGCTAATGGTGCTGAGCCACACCTGACAACGTTGGTAAAAGGCGTTCTGTCTGAAGAGAATTCATAAGATAACCAATGTCAACAGCATCCTCGGACTACCTGCAAAGGATTGACGAAGCAACCGACTTCGTTCGTCAGCGTGCGAATACGGTACCCCGTGTTGCCATCATTCTGGGTACGGGACTAGGGAAACTTGCAACTCACATTCAACCGGAAGTCACGCTCCCCTACGACGAGATTCCTCATTTTCCACAATCAACAGCATTAAGTCATCAGGGACAGCTCGTCCTTGGAACACTGGAAGGCATACCTGTTGTTGCCATGCAGGGGCGATTCCATCTATATGAAGGTTACTCCTCTTCCGATGCAGTGCTACCGGTCTATATTATGCACAAGCTTGGCGCTGAAATCCTAGTTGTTTCCAACGCCAGTGGTGGTGTAAATCCTAAATTCACCGGCGGTGACATCATGGTAATGAGCAGCCATATCAATCTGATGTTCCGTCGGCATGAGGAACTGGGAGGCAATAACGTCATCCCCCTTCCTCCAGATCAGCCCGGCACACTTATCTACGATCGAAAACTAATCGACCTGGCGCTCCGAACCGGACGACAGCACAACTTCCCTGTGCATGAGGGCTGCTACGTGAGCCTCACGGGGCCCAACTATGAAACGCGCAGTGAGTACCGAATGGTACGTAAGATTGGTGGTGATGTTGTAGGAATGTCTACCGTCCCTGAAGTCCTCACGGCACACTCGCTGCAGATGCAAGTTTTGGCATTATCCGCCGTCACGAATATTGCCAAACCCGATACGCTATCTGAAACAACGGCGGAGGAAGTCGTTGACATTGCCCGTCTGGCAGAGCCCAGGCTTACAGCGATCGTGATCAGCTTACTCCGTACGCTTTAGTCGTCAGCGTCTTGCTGCTGCTCTTGTTCTTGAATCTGCCGCCGAAGCTTAGCAAACTCCGCACGCAGTTGCAGCAATTCAAGCTGGAGTTCATTAAACATATCCAAGGTCACCTGCGGGGACGGCGCGTTACTTTCACAATCCTGCGTTTTATAAATAGGTAACTCAAACCCCGGCTGATTCTGATCTCTGCTTTCTTCGCTCATTTATTGTTCCATCCATTTCCAGCCGACCGGAACCTGCAATTCCATCTCGGCCATCTGTGCCCAAGGTGTACCCGCATGGACTTTTTTCACTCGTTCGAGATACTCAACCGCTCTCTCTCCGATCTTCTTTACCGCGCTACCTGCTTCTGTTTCTTCTGCAGGAGTAAGCAACCAGCGAGTGCTACCTTCATTCTCAAATGATTTACCTCTCTTTAATGCAGCTAACATGGCGTTATAACCTTCCACCCGGGATTTAGC
>PAAT01000002.1 GCA_002698965.1 Rhodopirellula sp.
ACAGTATTTGTAAGAGCTTTAGCGATGAGTCTAGAGAAAGTGAATAAACAAGATTGTCAGACAGTCAGTAAGCAGAACCTCCGGGAGCTTTATAAAGAGCCGTCGCAAATGGCCAAAGATAAGGTCCTTAAAAAACTCGATAAACACTGCCAACAATTCATTAGCCTTTCCCCTTTTGTGTGTTTGGCTACTACAGCGGCAGATGGTTCGCTTGACATCTCTCCGCGCGGTGATCCGCCTGGTTCGATAATAATTTTAAGCCCGACCGAATTGTTAATCCCTGATAGAACGGGTAACAATCGTCTCGATACGCTTTCCAATCTAACCGCAAAAGCCGAAATTGGGCTCCTGTTTCTGGTACCAGGTGTGATCGAAACGCTTCGCGTAAGTGGCTTGGCTTCAATTATTAAAGACGACGCCCGTCTGGAGGAATGCGTCATCAATGGCAAGGTACCGCCCACTGGTATACTAGTGGAGGTGCAACGGGCTTTTCTACAATGTGGAAAAGCGCTGAAGCGATCCGCTCTCTGGGATGGCACCTATCAAATCGACCGTAGTGCCCTACCCTCTTTTGGAACCATGCTGGCCGATCAGACGGGTGAAGAAGCACGAGCGGCGGAATTGGACTGTTCGATTGACGACGCTTATCAGAACAAGCTGTATTAGCCCAAGATAGAGAAATCAAGCCTATGATGACTATTCGTCGCGGGCCGGCATGTTAAGAATCCATTGTCGAATAACATCGACAGCCTCTTCGTCAATCTGGTACGTGGCGATGATTGGCATCTGCCCGGCGCCTCGGGTGGCCACTCTTTTCAACAGCACGGAACGATCAGGTTTTCCCGGGACGATCAGTTTCCCATCGGGAATTCCTTTGAGGCCGTGGAGCGGTAAGATATCGATGACTTTCATCTCGGTTAATGTCCGACTCCACTCAAAGTGCATCTGCGAATTCCCACCTCCGGCCCCGACGTGGCATTGGGCACAGTTCGAGAAAATGTAGGAACGTGCCCGTGTTTCGATGGAAGCGGTCGGGTCATTGATAGACGCCAGTTTTGGAGCCCCCTCGGTACCATGGGCAAACAAGCCATCATTAGCCAACGCCCGCTGGCCATCGTCGGGTTTTGCTTTCATCAAGGCTTCAGACGCCGCCTTTTTGTTGAATGATGAAAGGATTTCTCGTTGTTCGGCAAACTTGCCATGCTGGGCTGCAGTATTAAGTTGAATCTTCTCGGTTCTTTGTAAGTAGGAGAGTTGGTTTTCGATATGTCCCGAGTAATTGTAATCGCGGTTTAGCTGCGCGGTTTGAAGACCTAATACATATTTTGCAGCACGCGCATGACACATCATGCATTCGCTGCGACTAGGGTATTTCCATTTGTGAAGTTTCATCCCATCAGCGGTGGAAACACGAAAGTCTTCTTCACGGCCCTCAGCAGGAACCAGAAATGCATCCGTTTGGCTTTTGTTCCAGCGATAGGAATAACCCACCCATTCATTATCCTGTTTCGTCATAAACCGGGTTTCGATCCGTTGTCGGCTATCTGGATTTTCTTCGTCCATCTGCAGTGAAAATGACTTAACGATGACAGTCTTCTCAGGAAAATCCCAGGGGCCGACATCCAGCACGCCAATTTTATCATCCGGACTGGTAAGCACGACATGACGAGTTTTGTACGTACCGTCAGACCATAAAGGGGAATTAACGCCGTACGGTATCGCGCCCTCTTTTAATTTGTATGACGCAACGTCGGAAAAAAGTCCGGAATCACTAAGTCGCCGTGGAAAACTCCGGGAATAATCCTCCTGATCGTTCGGCACAAGTTTATTTATTTCGCCGCCATTCTGGTAATCCAGTACTAGTAAGTCGCCATCGGCATCCTCTAGAAAACAGGCAATTGCCATTTGCGAATCTGCAATCTCTTTGTGCCAAACCACACGTTTTCCATTATGCTTTCCCGCCCAGATCTTTCCGGTTGAGTAGTCCCCGTAAATATAGGCTCCCTGAAGTTCCGGGTATTTGTCTCCGTAATAGACGATTCCACCGGTGAGCGATCGGGCTTCGGAATGAGCGTGTTCAAACGTCGGTTTTGTGTGTGGATCCGGGCCCAGTTGTCGTTCGAGGTAAAACGGTTTGCTGCCTTCATAAACACTCCATCCCCAATTGGCGCCGCGTTGAACAAGGTAGATTTGCTCCCATAAATCCTGACCATTGTTGCCAATCCAGATTTGTCCGCTTCTGGCGTCGGTGGTCATACGCCAGGGATTACGTAGTCCGTAAGCATAGGTTTCAGGTGCTGTTCCCTCACGACCAACAAATGGATTGTCGTTCGGAACGACGTAGCCTGTTTGTTCATTGGCGGAATCGACATCCAGCCGAAGTAATTTAGCAAGGAGATGATCCAGGCGTTGCCCGGCAATATCGTCGTCTGAGTCAGAGGTTCCATCGCCTGTTGTGACGTAAAGCATTCCATCGAGACCGAACGTGACCGCTGCTCCGTTGTGACCATTGGATGGCCACTTGATAATTAATTTCTGTGTTTCCGGCGCAATCACGCCATCCTTTACCGTATAGCGGTGTACGTATCCGTTGGAACCCGCACCGGACGCGTCATTTAATCCGAGAAAGATATAACCGTTGTTAGCATAATCGGGGTGGAAACATAGGTTGTATGCCAGTTCTTTCATACGCAGCATTTCAGTTAGTTCACCGGTCTCGCGGTGGATCCGAACAAGCCTACATTTACCCTCCGGATTGTCCTGCGTAACGGCCAGCAATTCATTGGTACCAGGTTCCAATGCGAGAAAAATGGGGGTTTTTAATTCGAAGTGTTCGTACTTGCGAACCGCCTTGAACGGTGGCGGCGGAATGGGGGCCCCGATAACACGGCTGGAGGGATTGTCGAATGGGCCTGTGAGGACCGGAGGCTTAACGAATTTGATTCGTCCATATTTGTCGAGTTGGTGAAAATTTTCTTCACTAAGATGTGCGGAACTCGAGAGCTCAGCGTCCTTGTCGTTTTGATAGTCGTAACGGCAAAGGGCGAATGACCACACCTCATCAGCTGCGGGCCGGCCTCCGGTCATTTTCATGTCACGCCAAAGAATGCGTCCTTCCACTTTCCAACCGTCTGCGTCCGCTTCGGTCACCACCTCGAAATTAAAGTTGTTAGCAGTGAGTTGTTTTAGAAATGTTTCTGAACGATTTTCGGAGTTGGGCCAGTAAATATCAAAAGTGGTGCCCAGGGGGCTAACCTGAAATTCATAATAGCCGGCGTGATTTGCGGAAGGGCGGAGAAACAATTCAAAGACGTCTTCAAACCACAGGCTGTCATCGTGCTCGCGTTTAGTTGCAATTACGTTAGCGTCTTCCATTTCCGCATAGAAGTAGAAGTAATCAAGATCCCAGGCTAGTTGGACGCTGGTTTCAGTTTTTGCGGCGTCACCGCTGATAGGCACGACAAACGGCGATAATCTGTTGGCGGATTTCCAGGCGAGTTCATCCGCTTTGCCGTCGAGCGTTATTGCGGTTGTTGAATAGACACACAGGTACGGGCGGTCTGTTTCAGCAGCATGACAGGCGTGTAGCCATCCTACAGAAGCGAGACAAAGCCATGCTGTAACGTTGATACGAACCATAGTAGAAGTAATTCGAGGCGAGTTATAGGGCGAATGATAGAACGGCGGTCAACCGATATCTTCCCATTCTAACATCGTTTTGCTGAGTGGACGTATAACTCTTTGCTGTTTGCTCGCTTGTTAACCAGGAAACAACTCAATTATCTAAGGTTTCTGCGCGTGAGATGGTCTCTACTTTTGTAAAATCAACTTGGTGCCGCCAAACCACATGGTGCCGGCACTTCGATATATTGAGATTAAATCTATACGGAGATAACAAATGGACCTGAATCTAACCGTGATGCAGGCATTGGCATTGGCTATAGCCGGGATGTGCCATGCTTTAATTGGTAGCGTTAAAGTTCCGCTTGCCAAACAGTTGGATATCGATGAATCGCGGATCGGGCAGCTGATCAGTGTGTTCGGGTTTACACTGATCCCCATGGCCTTTGCCGCAGGATATTTTGCGGATGAGGTTGGTCGCAATCCGGTTGTAGAGGTTGGGTTCATACTCGTGATTTTGAGTGTGATCGTTCTAGCCACTCTTAAAAGCTACAAGATGGCACTGGTTTCTATCCTGTTGTTAGGCACAGGATGGTCAGCATTGGTGAACGTATTAAACGCGTTGCAGGGACCGGCATTTTTAAGCCGAGAAGACGTGAAGGCAGAGAATCTTCCTTTTGCAATGAATCTGGGAGACTTCATTTTTGGCATGGGGGCTTTCATCATGCCCATCGTGATCACGTTTATGATCAAAAACGTAGGACTCAAAAAAACGTTCGTTTCCTTCGCAGCGGTTGTCGCTGTCCCGTTGGTTTTATGTTTTTCGATTGATTTGGACGCGTATGTTGATGAATTCGATTCGTTGAAAAAAACGGCCGATACGACTGAAGTCATTGATAATGAAACCATTGATGCACCGCAGGTGCTTGGCTACGCGGACTTATTCGGTGATGCTGTTGTGATGTTGTGCTGTCTAGCGTTCTTTTTTCATGTGCCGGTAGAAGCCTGTGTTGGCGCCTGGGCAACAACGCTGATGATGGATCGTGGGACGAAGGAGGCAAAGGCAACCGGTTTACTTTCCGTTTTTTGGCTGTCTTTTACAGTCTCTCGATTGATCGCCGCATTAACACTCCCGGCAGGCAGTCACGAGGTGGCAATCATTGGATTTGCAACGGTGCTGCTAGCGGTGGTCTATGGACTGATTGAGAGTAAAAAAGCAAATACTACCAATGTCCTTGTGATTGCTGCCGGTTTGATTTTAGGACCAATCTTCCCGATCCTGATAGCTTTTTTAGTTGGACACGTGGACGTCAGTCTGCAAGGCCGTGCTATCGGCCTCTTCTTCTGTATTGGGGGTATTGGATGGGCATTGGTTCCCTTTCTCGTGGGTCGACAGGCAGTTAAGAGTGGACTGCAGAAGAGTTTTTATATTGTTGCCAGCTGCGTGGTTGGGCTGATGGTAAGTACCATTATTCTAGTCAGTCAACTATCAGGGATTGAGCACTAGATGAATGCACAGGTTGCTACTTTTTGCGGAACGTTTCGCTCTGTACCAGCGCGTGAATGAATTCCCTTACCGAATAGTTCTTCAAGGCAGCCTTATTCGTCATGTCTTCGGCTAATGCATCATCGATGATGCTAAATGGTCTGCCCAAGGCATATTCGATTAAGTGCTCGGTGAACCCTCTCGCAAAATCACTCTCTCTCGCGAGGATATGGTTTCTAAGCTCTTGGTAGTCGGCGAACGATGGGCCATTGTGGAATGCTCCTGAGGCGTCGATCGTCCACTTCTTTTTATTGCTGCCTTTACCGGAGGTCGCAATCACTCTCCACTTCCCGGCGGCATCAAAGTTCTCCATGCCGAATCCGACCGGATCTATCTTGCGGTGACAAGTGGCGCACTGAGGCTGCGACTGATGGGCCGCCAGGCGTTGGCGAGTGGTTAAAGCCTGATCTTCAAGTCTCGACAATTGGGGAACATTGGCTGGCGCTGGGGGTGGAGCGGAATGTAATAAATGCCTTAACACCCAAGCTCCCCTTTCCACCGGGCTGCTGTTCACCCCATCGCTTCCCATGGCGTGGATAGCTGCCATGCCTAGAAGTCCTCCGCGAGGTGATCCAGAGTCTAACTGAACCTTCTGAAATTCATCTCCTTTGACTCCTTCTATCCCATAAAAAACCGCCAAAAGACCGTTGATGAAAATATAATCAGCTTTGAGCAACCGATTCAGGTGCCCATTATTGGGATTTTGCAATAGGTGAGCGAAGGAGTGATAGACTTCTTGCCGAGCAGCCGCTCGGGTGTTCTCATCAAATTCGCGATGTAAGCTCGGGTCGAATTGAAAGAAATCGAGGCGTTCCATATCTAGCCATTGATGCACAAAGCCGGCCACAAACCGATTCGTACGGCGGTCATCGAGCATCCGGTTAACCTGACTTGAGAGGTGCTCTGGCTTGTGCAGTGTTCCTTGTTGAGCGAGATCGAGCAACTCTTTGTCCGGAGGGGTACTCCAGAGAAAATAGGCTAGTCTGACAGCCAATTCGCGATCATTCAAAAAACGGGACTGGCTATCATTGCCTGGTTCGTACAAGTATAGGAAACCGGGGGATGCCAGAATGACGCTAAGTGGTGTTCTCAGGGCTACATCGATTGTTTCTCCTACTGCTCGCCTGCCTTCGTATAGATGGACTAGTTGACTTAGAAAGCGAGGATCTGGTTTGACTCCGCGAAGCGCGTGAACGCTGAATTGTTCAAGGATACTGCGTGCCCAGTCGGTATCCCGGTCGTTGGCCGTCTGCTTGTTTGAGCTTAATAGCTGCTGTAGCACCGCCTCAGTGCCAGTCGATGGGAGAGGTCCTTCCAGTTCCATCCAGTCAATCCAGATTGCCGGGTCGAAACCGTATCCATTCTGAGTCAGGGTTGACTGGTAGAGCCGGCGGAGACTGGTTGTCACCTGCGGTTGTCTTTCCTGAATGCCGAATTCTTTGGGAGAAGCCATCGTTACCTGGACAGCGGTTTCGATGATGGTCGGCGCCTCAATGGTTCCCGTTACATGGTGGCTGCTAAGGGGCAAAGAGGCATGTCCAAGTGGTGCTCCATTACGACGTTGAGGATGTCCGACTTCTATGAACCGGCGGTATTGTGGCGATCCCTCGACAGCGCCGGCTCGTATGCGTAACTTGTATCGACCTGGGGGTACCTCGCTCGGATCGGGTGTCAGGTCAAAACGGCCTATACCCCATACCAGTTTGAGATAGGCTCCGGTGTCGTTGTGTGGAAGATTCATATAGTGCTTAAAATAGGACTGCTTGCGGATAAAGCTGCCCGTATTATGGAATGTAGCATCATTCGAATCGCGAAAACCGAAATCTTTAGCATTAGGCGAGCCTGTCAACCTGTCTGCGGATTGGTAGAACAAATGCGGGTGCAGCACTCTTTTATCGGTCTTTGCGATCTCCGCGATGATCGCCTTATTCTCTGGTGAGTCTTTTATTCGGTCGACTTCAGTTTTCCACTGCTGATATCGTATTTGGGCTTCATCAATCTTTTCGATTTCGCGGAGATTACGTGGATTAATATCCTGCTCCACTTCCATACGGAATACTCTGGAACCCTCCGCAATGGCCGCCTCTCGGGCAAACATTTCGTCAATTGCGTTCCGACCGAGTTGGAGGTACTTTTCAAATTGATCGCTCGACAGAAAGAGCGATGCCCCAATTGTATCGAAACCTTCCCCACTGTCGGAGGGTAGAGTCAGAACGTCAACATCGACGCCGATAAGGTGCTTGATACTGTTTGCATACTCGCGCCGATTAAGTCGTCGCATCGTAATTGTACCGCCCGAGTCCGACAGGGATTTACGGGCGGTGACCATGGTTTGGGCCAGTACTTCAAGGAAGTCAGCTTTTTCCTTGCTCTGGGGTTGGTCCGCGTCTTTGGGAGGCATTTCACCTGCATTAAGTGCGTTTAGTACCTTTTGCCAAAGCTCAGCCTGTTCGATTGTCTTGATCTTCGGTGGGAGAGAAGCCAGATCAACTTTACCCTCTTTGGTTTCGTTGTTATGACACGAAACACAGTAGCGGTTGAGAAATGTTCGTTCATGAGTTGGCGGGTTGGCTGTTGGTTGAGCTGCTTGAAGAGCGTAGGTGACTAAGATCGATGCAAATACACTTTGCTTAAAAACGAGGTTCAATAAATAGGGGAGTCGTGTAATCACTACGCCTGAAGCTCCGCCACAATGCCTGTACTGTCCCCATGGCTATCAGTCTCTATGCCAACTCCCTGCAGCATCGTGAGCCAAACGTTACAAAGAGGCGTATCCTCGGGCAAAACCAGATGCTGTCCCAGTTTGAGGTTAGCACCCCCGCCTGTTATCACGGTGGGACAGTTATCAAGAAAGTGGATAGAGCGAATATTTGAACCATATGCTAACGCTATATGATCGAAAAGACGGGAACCATCAACCTCTTTTGTAGCCTTAAGCTTATCGATAAATCCAGCCAGAAGTTCACTTTGAGCCTTGTCACGAGCTTTCGACGCTTCCATTCGCACACCAGGTGTGTAATGACTCATATTGTGCGACGCCACATTAACGGAGATGCTTTGTAGCAGTGATTGCACCGGTTGACGGTAAGTCATGACTCGGGTCGTGTCGGTCTGAAAAGCCGCCACCATCAGCTCGTACATGATCTTAATTTCATCATAGCCTCGTAGCCCGGGATCGGGTTCCTTGATCGGGGCCGCGGCCTTTGGTATTGTCAGCCACTGTTCATCTTTGCTGAGTTGTGTTTCGATATCGCGTACACCCTGAAAATACTCATCCAGCTTGTCTTTATCGGTTTTGGTTAGACCGCGTTGTATGCGGTTGGCCTCAGTGAGAACAGCATCGAGCACACTACGTTTTTCTGCGATAGCGGCCTTTCGACGGTTAAGCGGTAATTTGTCGGCAGAGAATAATTTATGAAACAGTTCAACAGGGTCGCTCAGGCCAGAAATAGGTTTTCCGTTGGCGTCCCACGACAAAGACAGACCTGGGCCATGTCCGGATGCAGTCGCGTCAGTGCTACCAAGCTGTACCGATGAATAACGGGTATTCTGACCGAGCGCCTGAGCAGCGATTTGATCCGCCGAAATACTGTTCGTCATGCTTTGGCCGGCCACGGAGTAACGATTAGCCCCGGTCAGCCAGAAAGTGCTACCCCAGTGAGCTTCGTTGCTAAATTTGTTGGAACAACCCTGGATCACGGTGAAGTCGTCTTTATGACGGGTCAGTGGCCTGAGACCAAGTGGGACGTCGTAGTTAAAGCCTTTTTGGCTCGTCTCCGGATACCAGGTTTCCTGTGTAACACCGAAGCCAAATCCTAGAAATGCTACTCTTTTGGGAGGCTTCTCAGGCGATGAGTTTGCCGAAGCGGTGAATCTCGAAAATCCCAGTGATTCGAGAGCGGGCAAGGCCAGCGCAGCGCCAGTGCCTCGTAAAATGTGACGGCGATTGAACTTGGGTTTCATAGCGTAGTGTATTTTCAGATGAATGTTCCCAAAAACACATTATCCTTTGGCGCGTGGTTTTAGGCAACCACAGCTTGGAGTCAGCAAACCTCCCATGGGTGTTTGCCAAACGGTACTCCCATCAGTCATAATTCATAATAGAGAATAGGCGAACCACTCCATCCCCCATAACCGGCCTTTTAGTTTAATGCCCCGACTTACGCTTTTTTTCGTAACCATGCTATCGCTTATCAGTATGAGTTTGCTGAAGGCGGACGAGAAATTACTGTTTTTTAAACAGCGGATCGAACCGGTGCTTGAGGAGCATTGTTACAGCTGTCACTCTGCGGCTGCGAATTCGATCAAAGGTGGATTAAGACTGGATACGAGGTCAGCGATACGCAGAGGGGGAGAAAGTGGTCCGGCGGTAGTCCCGGGGAAGGTGGAGGAAAGCCTGCTTCTTGCGGCCCTTCGGTATGAAGGACTCGAGATGCCGCCCAATGCGCAGTTACCCAATGAAGTTATTCAGGACTTCATAAAGTGGATTGAATCCGGAGCGGTAGATTCCAGATTAGTTGCAAAGTCAGAAGCCGAACGACGAGAAAAGGCGAAGAGTCATTGGGCATTTCAGCGTATTGAACGACCGGTAGTACCAGCCAGTAATAGTCGGTGGATTCGTAATGACGTCGATCAGTTTATCCTCAGTAAGTTGCGGGCCGAAGAAGTGAAGCCCTCCCCGGAGGCGGATCCCCGCACCCTGATTCGTCGCCTCTTTCTGGATTTAATCGGCTTGCCTCCCACGCCCCAAGAGACGCAGGCATTTTTAGATGACCCCAGTGAAGCGAATTACCAAAAAACGGTCAGTGACTTGTTGGGCTCCCCGCATTACGGAGAACGATGGGGACGGTACTGGCTGGATATGGCGCGCTATGCGGACAGTAATGGTTATGAGGCAGATCGCCCTCGACCCCATGCCTGGCGTTGGCGCGACTGGGTAATTAATTCACTCAACGATAGTATGCCATTTGATCAGTTTACGATTGAGCAGTTAGCCGGGGACCTATTGCCGAATGCAACTTTAGAACAACGTGTGGCTACAGGCTTTAATCGGAATACCTTGGTCAATACGGAGGGCGGAGTTGACCGGGAAGAAGACCGCGTTAAACGTACGGTCGATCGTACCAATACGGTAGGGAAAGTATGGTTGGGACTCACGTTGGGTTGTACGCAGTGCCACTCGCATAAATACGATCCTATCACGCAACATGAGTATTACGGCATGTATGCGTTTTTCAACAGTCTGGCTGAACCAGATATTCCGGCACCTACACCGGAACAGTTATCGGAATTTGAGATTGAGTTTGCTAGGCATCAAGCACGCCATCAACAAAACCTGCATGCTGTACGTGATTATCGCAGTGAAAAGATGAGCCAATGGGAACAAGATTTAAGTGAGCAGTTGAATTCGGCTATTGAAGCAGACCCTGATCGCGTGGATAACCGTTTTGATAAGACCTGGGAGCTTGTGAACCCTTTATCGTTATCCGCAACGTCCGGATCGCAGTTTTTCGTTGAGGATGATCTGGCGGTGTTTGTAAAAGGGCCGAACGATCAGGAAGACACCTACACGATTGTTACGGAGACGAGTTTAAGTGGAATTACAGCAATAAGGCTGGAAGTATTGGCTGATGAGAGACTCGCGGCCAAAGGTCCTGGCCTTGCTGGTAATGGTAACTTCGTGCTCAGCAGCCTTCGCGTCTATGTTGAACCGGTCAGCGATAATGATGACCGTAATATGGGGCAACGTATACGCTTAAAAACTGCCCGTGCTGATTTCTCTCAGGGGGGGCGCCAGGTTACCTCAGTAATAGGGGATGATCCCGCCGACGGCTGGGCAATTTATCCGGATGTTGGAGTGGATCACTATGCAGTGTTTGAGCTTCGTGAAAAGATCAACCCCGTTGGCGATAGCGAACCGGTTCGCATCACGATACAGATGGACCATCAGACTCACAAGGACCATAATATCGGGAAATTTAGGTTGTCTTTCACCACACACAAACACCCTGTTCCGGACGGACTTGAGACAACGGCCTTCAGTGATCTGTTATCGTCGGATATCAATACCCGAAGAGGTGAAGATGTGATCCGGTTAGTAAAGTACTTTGGCTATCGTGAAACAGAATTGGATAAATTGATAGATGCAGTCAAGTCGCATCAAGAGTCCTTTCCCAGATCACCAAAGATCGAAATCAAAGCTCAGGTGGTTATGGAAATGCCGAATCCGAGAACCACTCAGGTTCATGTTCGGGGAAGTTTCCTAGATAAAGGTGATTTGGTCACGCGGACCACGCCCTCGATCCTTCCCGAATTGGTAACCGGCAATCGAGAACCGAGTCGTTTAGACTTAGCAAGATGGCTGGTTAGCAGCGAAAACCCACTGACCGCGCGGGTTATCGTTAATCGTATCTGGCAACAACATTTTGGTCGCGGGATTGTAGTGAGTGACGATGACTTTGGGACCCAGGGTGAACCGCCTACTCATCCGGAACTACTGGACTGGCTAGCCGCAGAATTCCGTGAAACCGGCTGGAACATGAAACAACTACATCGCCTGATTGTTACGTCGGCCACGTGGCGGCAATCATCATTTTCCCGGCCGGAACTTAAAGAAAGGGATCCGTACAACAGTTGGCTTGCGCGACAGAATCGATTACGTGTTGAGGCTGAAATTATTAGAGACATGGCATTGTCAGCATCGGGTTTGATTTTTCATAAGATTGGCGGGCGGAGCGTCTATCCTCCACAGCCCGCAGATCTGGTAAAACTTGGTTTTCAGACCAGCCTTAGCTGGCCAGAAAACCAAGATCAAAACCGATATAGACGTGGTATCTACACATTTTTTCAGCGCACCGTGCCCTATCCCATGTTGATAGAATTTGATGCGGCCGATTCCAATGCAGCCTGTACCCGACGGGAACGCTCAAATACACCGCTGCAGGCGTTGACCTTATGGAATGATCCGGTGTTTGTTGAGTGTGCCCAACATCTGGGTGCAAGGCTATTGAAGGAAGTGCCAGCAGACGGGGACAACGCTGTGAATGTAATTGAGAAACGCATTCGGTTGGCCTATGAGTTATGCTTTTCGCGACCGCCGTCGAAGGAAGAACTGCAGGTGGTGGGGCGTTTGTATAAAGAAGCTGCCGATAAGGACGGGGTACAGACCGACCTGGTCGCCGCTTTTGCTGTAGCACGCGTCCTGTTGAATCTTGATGAGTTTATCACCAGAGAATAAGGAAGGGGAGTGATTGATGAACAGCCAATTGTTAAGGCGTCACTTCTTTACAAGTAGTGCCAGTGGTATTGGCGCATTGGCATTAAGTTCGTTACTCGGCGACGATGGTCTACTCGCAGCCCAAAGTGGTCGTGAGCGTACCGGCCCTGATTTCGCACCCAGGGCAAAACGTTGTATTTTCATCTTTCTGGCAGGCGCGCCAAGTCAACTCGATCTATTAGATCCAAAGCCTGAACTGGTTAAGCGGGATGGGCAGTTGTTGCCGGCATCGGTCTCCGATGGGGTTCGTCTGGCATTTACCGACGCGAGCAAGGCAAAATTAAAAGGAAGCCCACGGACCTTCGTAAGACATGGCGAGTGTGGAACAGAGTTTTCGGATCGCCTGCCGCATATTGGTCGGTCTGCAGATGATATTGCCGTTGTGCGGTCAATGCATACGGACGAATTTAACCACCATCCGGCACAGCTGATGATGAATTGTGGGGTGGGACGGCTAGGTAGACCAAGTGTTGGATCCTGGGTGACATATGGCCTCGGATCGGAGACTCAAAATCTGCCCGGTTATGTGGTGTTATCAGCAGGGACTGGCGCCAGTGGTGGTACGTCCAACTGGAGCAGTGGGTTCCTGCCATCTACTTACCGCGGCGTGGTGTTTCGTGGTCAGGGCGATCCGGTGCTCAATCTGAGATCTCCATCCGGTGTGACGAAGGCGGAGCAGCGGTCTAGTCTGGAGGCGATTGCTAAGCTAAACGCCAAGCGATTTGAGCTGACCGGCGATTCGGAAATTGCGAACCGCATTGCGTCTTATGAACTGGCTTTTCGAATGCAGTCAGCCGCCCCGGACCTCCTGGATCTTTCCGGTGAGACGCAGGCCACGCTGGACAGTTACGGGCTGGATCGGAAGGAGCCGGAGAATAATCGTTTTCGCGGGTATACAGGCAATGCACACGCAATGATGAGTCGTAATTGCCTGCTGGCACGACGAATGATCGAGCGTGGCGTAAGATTTGTAAATTTATATCATGCCTCGTGGGATCATCATGATGGGCTGGATAAGGATTTAGAATATAACTGTAGCGTGATTGACCAGCCGATCGGGGCATTGCTTGAAGATCTCAAGCAGCGGGGGCTGTTGGACGAGACGTTGGTTGTGTGTACAGGAGAGTTTGGGAGGACGCCGATTGCCGATACACATGAAGGTAACGGACAGAAACCGGGGCGTGATCATCATCGTTATGCATTTAGTTTATGGATGGCCGGTGGCGGGGTGAAACCTGGTCAGGTTGTCGGACGGACGGACGACATTGGCTGGGCACCGGTTGAAGACGGTGTGCACATTAATGATTTTCATGCCACCCTGCTCCACCTCTTTGGTCTGGATCATCTTAAGCTTTCAAAACGATTTGGAGGCTTTGATATTCGCCTCACTAATGTTGGCGGAAACGTCGTCGAAAAACTGCTGCAGGCCTAGTGATACGACCGTCAACCGAGACTGTTGCCGAATGAAGTGATGTCCTTTAGCACTGCTCATTCGCCGAGTTTATTTAACTCGCCATAAAAGGTTCTCAGTCGTTGTTCTATTTCCTCAGCCTTGGAGTCATAACTCGCTGCTTCCGTACGTTTTCCTTGTGAAGTAAGTGCAAGCGCGAGCGCTCGGTAAGATGATGCGAGTGGAATTGCGTATTCCGGATTATCAGGATCTCGCTCGGCCTTTTTCTCCTTTATCTGGACATCCTTTCGGTATAGATAAAGTGCATTATGGTACTTACTCAAGTACCACGCTCCGACAACGGCGCAAAAGATTCCGATTAGCAGTAAACCAAGATGATGCGACACGAAACTAAAAAACTCATAGAACGTCCCGGCCCCGGAACCGAAGTAAAGGCAAAAGAACAAAACGAACAGGGACACTTGCAAAATCCTGAACTTAGTCCAATGGATGTTCAGAAACCGATGCTTCAGGAATTCCAGTGCGATCTTAGGTATGTCAGGCATAAAAGCGTCACCGTGCTGGTCAAGTGAGTAGTGGGTGCCTAGTACATTCCTAGTCTTAAGTTTAACAGAGAGTGAATTATATCCGGTCGACCAATCAGTCTGTTTTCTTCAAACTGACCCGTGTATATGGGCTGGAGATATAGGTCTTGTAAAGCCGCCCCTGATAATCAAAGGTTTTTCGATGATTGGTGAAGATGTCAATGCGTGACGCTGACGAATCGAGTGCGATTTCCGTCCGCCAGATTCCGCTGCTCGCATCACCGGACATCGGCTTCGTGTGATCTTCCGGTATAAGTTGCTGTAAGTATTGTGGGCTCCCATCCGGATAACGGTTATAAATCCACCAGATCCGACCTGTTTCCTCACCGGCCCCTTTAGGGAAACGAACGGTTACGTGCAGACTACCGTCGAGAACCTCTGTTTCGACCTCGGGAGGAGCCAGCATGGGGCTATTAAATTCCTCGGGGAAAAAATGCTGAAGCAGCAAAACAGTTTTGTTCTGCTGGTCACGTTCGGTTTGAGGGTGGCCTTTTTTACCATGGCCGCTGTTTGCTCCCAGATAGACCGGTATTGAAGGGTGATTCGCTCCACCCCATGCCAAGTCGTAAGCTACCATGTCGTGAGTGCCGGGATGGAACAACATAGAAACATTTCGATCACGCAAGGCCTTTAGGTTTCGAGAAATAAAAACCTGACTCGAAATACCGCGGGTGAAATCCTGTAATTCCTTCCATGTATGTCCAGACTCTAACGCCCGTCGATTGAAGTTAGGCCCAAAGTGGCCACCGGAAAATCCTCGCTGCCCTCCGCCCACGGCGACATGTTGTTCCCATGCCTTTGTATCACATAGTCGAAGTGGTGATTCCCAGATCGGAGAGACGGTGGCGTGTAGGGCTGTCATGCGATTGTCATGGATAATAGCCATCGAAGGGGAAGCGCCGTTTTTAGAACCGCCGGAGACGGCGACCTTGCCGCGGTGGAAGTGATCCGTTTCGGCATAGGCGGCTGTGATCGCCCGCATCAACGTAGCAGGCCAGGCCCAGTATTGGATTTTATGGCGAGCATTAAGTGAGCTGGCGAAACGCCTTTCGGATTCGCCGCCCAGTCTTGCTTGTCCGTAGGAACCAGGCTCCTGCACAACGGTCATCACTAACCCCACACCCCCTTTGAGTAGTTCCAGATTGGTACCCCCGGGCCTTACAGGCTGCTCCAGCCGAGCAGGCGTGTTGCCACCGGTGAGATGGAATCCACGTGCTTTTCGGTCGGCGGGTACCACCATCCGAATCGGAATGCGATAGTCCTGGCCGGGCCATATTTGTCCGACGTTAATGGTGACCAGTAGCTGGCGGGTGGCTATCATCCCCGGCACGGTTTTCCATGGCTGAAGGATTCGCGTCTCCAGTGTGTTAGCATCGCGAATCGCTTCCATGTCAAATATATCGGCTGTGTACGCTTCAGTTGACGCAAGCCATAGACCGACGCAAAGCAACAGCATGGATACCTTCGGACTGTAGTGCCGGAGAATCAGGCAACCGGTGGATAGTTTGTTTGGGTGCTGGAGGGTTAAGCCGGTCATCGAGTATTTACTCCGTATGCTGCTCTTTGTTGCGAGTAATAGGTAATAAATGATACCTAGACAATATAGCCGAAGGTGAAGTGTTCGGTAGTATTGGTTGAATTGAGTTCTTCGCGTCGAATTTAGTGAGGATTTAGCCGAACAAATCCAGTACGGGAGATCCTGTTGAAAGTTGATGAGATTCATGTCGGCCCTCTATGACTGTATGAGGGTCAATTCCCAAGGCATCATAAATTGTCGCACTAAAATCAGCCGGAGATACCGGGTTCTCCGTTACGTATTCGGCAAACCGATCGGTTTTACCATAAACGCTGCCACCATTTACACCGGCACCGGCAAGCAGCAGTGTAAATGCGTGAGGCCAATGTTCTCTACCGGGCGTTTCAAAAATCGAGCTGATTCGGGGGCTACGCCCAAATTCACCCATCCAGATCACCAAAGTATCATCGAGCAAACCGCGGTCATTCATATCCTCTAGCAAGGCCGCAAACGTCCGATCTGCCCGTGGTAGTAAGCTATCCTTGATCAAAGGAAAGTGATTGCGGTGCGTGTCCCAGGGATTATTCGCAAGCATCGGTTCCCAACTTGGACCCCAATCCTGCATTTCCTTCCCCCAATAGACCGTGACAAACCGAGCACCGGCTTCAACTAACCGTCGTGCTAGCAACGTTGATTGCCCATGTCGGTCGCGGCCATACAATGCATGCGTTTGTTCGGATTCTTTGGACAGATCAAAAGCCTCTTGGATGGACGATTGCTCAAGTATCCCCAACACTCGTCGTTGCAATGCCTGAAATTCACTGGATTCCCGCACATTCGTATTCAGTGAACGATTCTGCAGTTTTCCAAGCAGATCGAACCGCTGTCGTAAGTCCGTTTTCGTAACGCTGGCCAGCTGTCCAAGATCGGGTGGAATAACCTGGCCGCTGCGTGTTACATGTACCGGAAAAGGATTCCAACGAGCTCCAAGCCTGCCGGCATTTTGACCTGGCAGCATGCGCGCCTCAATTCGCATTGGCTCTGGGATTGCAATGGATGCAGGAAGCGTTGTCGGATCCTTGTCTGCTTTGTAAAAACTACTGGCGATGTGTGGATGGTCAGTTGGCTCCACTTTTAAGCCGCCTGCTTTGATATTATGTCGATAACCGGTCAGCATGTGATAGACAGCCTGGTCATGCGGGATATCTTTATGCGTCATGGATCGAACCTGGGCGACATGATGCATTTGCTTAGCCACCTTAGGTAGATAATCCCCAACAACAACGCCCGGAACGGAGGTTTGAATTGGCGAACCCGGCCCTCTGATCTCAGCCGGTGCATTGGGCTTCAGATCGAATAAGTCAATGTGAGATGGCCCACCATCCATGTGGAGTAATAAGACGGACTTCGCGCGGGCGTTCCGGCTATTTGGCTTTGCTCCAGCAAGCGGATCCAGCAAACTCAGAGAGGAGACAGCACTTCCAGCGAGAGCAGCGGCCTGTCGGCGATTCAGGATCATCGGTTGTTTGGGTTCTCGAGTCATTCAGGGTTCGGTCATCTTCACCGAGTGTCATTTAGAAACTAACCTTGGATATTATACCGAAAGGAAAAAACCATACATCGATTAAAAGTTTTCTTCGGGACATGCAATATCTCGGTCAGTTTAAGTTCGCGGTGTAAAAAAAGAACGTCACTATTTCCTTAGGACAACTAATCATGCAACGCGTCCTGCATTGGCTTGGTCACAGATTAAAGGGTGCGATCTATAAGTTTCGCTAGGTTAGGTTCTCCCACAGAAGCCTCTGGTGCAGTACTGGGGTGCCCATTATTCAGGCGTTTGAGGGAACAAATTGTAGAAAACGGGTACTTTAGACAATTGATTTCGAGACACTGCGAGAGAATAATGCACTTATACGCTGGGGCAAACAGATAGCGTATCTTCTCTGTCTTAAACATATAGGGCCTATAAGTGCGTAAGTTTGCAGCTAAATATCTCTCGAATTTCCTGCGGCCAAACAAAGACAGCATCAGGCGGCTAAAACGGAATCCAAGACAACCGTTCTGTAAACTTGATGTTGAATCACTCGAACATCGGCGCGTCCTTACAACGTTCGGTTTTACACCTCAATTCGGTGTGGAAGTAACATCCGACATCGTCTACCGCAACGACGCCAAGGTCGGTCACGGTAGCCCTGAAGGTGTCACGAATAAAGAACTAAAGCTAGACCTCTACAAACCGACGGGTAATGACCTCCCTACTCGACTTCCAGGCGCTGTGATTATCCATGGTGGTGGATTTGTAGGCGGGGATAAAGCTCAGGAAAACATTGCCGCTCTAAGTGATGACTTTGCGAGTCGGGGATATGTCACGGCCTCCATCAATTATCGCTTGTACGGTGATAACCCGCCACCAGCCAAAGAGACCCAATTTTCCGGTGTTGACGATCGGTACGATACCTTCGTCGCAGGGGTCGAAGACGCATTTCATGCCATTAAGTGGATGAAAGATAATGCTGGATCAATGGGGATTGACCCGGATCGAATCGTCTTAGGCGGGCACTCAGCCGGTGGTTTTTTGTCTTTGGCCACCGGTATGTATGACACTGCCGACGTCAACACTTTTTCCTACATGGATCTTGATGTAAGCACGCTTGAGGTTGCGGCTATCCTTGACGGAGCTGGAAGTCTGAAGGGTACTGAATACACGATAGATCCGAATGACCCACCCACTTTCGTGCTGCACTCAGAAGACGACGCCACTGTCACCTACGACAATGCATTAGCAGTCGTCAGTGAGTTGGTCAGCGATGATATCGCCCATGAATTTCCACGGATTACGACTGCTGGGCATTCGCTAGACTCGAAGCTGGACACGGTGATTGATGGTGTCCTGGTATCTGACCAAATGTTTGCGTTTTTTCAGGGGCAGCTAAATCTTGCCGACCTAGAAACCCTCACGTGGTCTATTGCTTCCTCAGCTAATTACATTGGCGAGGCAGATCAGGATCAAACAGTTACCGTGTCTCTCGACGGTATCCTCGCGGAAAACAATAACGCGACGGTACGGATCGATGCGACGGATATTACTACGATAGACAACGATTACTTCAGTCCCCAGCAAGCAATCGTAAATGCAGTCGCTGCTTATAACGGTCCTGGCGGCCTCGCATATTCAACAGATACAGGTACCCTTACCTATACGGGTGGTGAGGGTGGTACGTCAATGGCTGACCTTATCATTGCGGCTCAGCCTGTGAATGACTCCTTGTTCGAATACACCGAATCACTATCCATTACTCTGGTTAATCCCAGTAGTGATACCGGGAAGACCGTCAAAATCTCTGATGCCGGAAGTGCTGTCGTCCTTAACATCTTAGATGATGATGGAACAGCCCTGGATGGTTATATCGCATCACCGGATTCGACGTATGAATATTCGCTGGAAACGACGATGACTGGGCAGGGATTCAAAACCTATGTTGTAGATATGACTTCGCAGACATGGCGCTCTTCGGAAGAAGTGGATAAACCAATTTGGAAGCATTGGGTTGAAATCATTGTGCCCGACGGCGCTATCTCAGATACGGCAATCCTTCATATTGATGGCGGCTTTTCATCGAATCTACCAGGTTCAACCAATCCGAGTGCCTTGCAGTTAGCACTTTCCACTAACCAAATCACAGTCTCCGTTCCCACTGTCCCGAATCAACCGCTTCTATTTGCGGGTGAAAATAATGCCAGACAGGAAGATGCGATCATCGCTTATTCCTTCGACAAATATCTTGACGGTGGTGATGACCAGTGGCCGGTACTATTACCCATGGTCAAAAGTGCTGTGCGTGCTATGGATACGGCTCAGGAGTTCCTGCAATCCAATGAAAATCATGCCATTTCGGACTTTTATGTCACCGGTGGGTCTAAGCGCGGCTGGACTACATGGCTGACGGCAGCGTCCGACCCTCGTGTTTCCGGGATTGCACCGGTGGTCTTCGATTATCTGAACGCCAACGCCAGCGTCCAATTTCATGAACATGTTTATGCGGACGTTGAGGATGGAGTCTTCGGTGGATACGCCGAGGCTGTTTTTGACTATTACCAGATGGGTGTGTTTGAGAGGATGGGAACACCAAGATCAGACTTGTTAGTTGAAATGGTTGATCCATACTCCTACCGTGATCGCCTTACAATGCCCAAGTTCGCGATTAACTCGGCGGGTGATCAGTTTATGCCCATGGCATCGCGATACTATATTCAGGATATGTCAGGCCCGACGTATGTAAGGTATATGCCTAATACAGGACACAGCACTGCGAACCAGGGCGTAACAGAATTCTTTTCCGTGTTGGAAGCGGATGCTGAACTGCCGCAATTTTCCTGGCAGCTTGAGGGGGTTCAGGAAAACATCATACGGCTTAATGTAACTGACAAACCTATATCCATTAAAAAGTGGCAGGCAACAAATACGGATAACTTAGATTTTCGCATCGACTATTTTGGTCCGAACTGGACCAGTACTCAAATCGCAGAGCAACCCTCCGGCGAGTATATTGAGTCTGTAGCGGTGCCAGAAACTGGTGGAACCGCCTTCTTCCTTGAGATGGTATATGAGATTGGTGGCGAAACGTTAGTGTTTACGACAGACGCGACCATCGTTGAGGCGCAGACACGTAATCTCACGCTGGAAATTTCAAAGTCGTCGTTTAGTGAGAGCGCAGGGGCTTCGGCAGCCACTGCAACGGTAACACGAGATTCCGACATCAGCCAGCCCTTAGTTGTTTACCTGACTTCCGACGACACGTCGGAATTAGTTGTGCCCTCTTCCGTTACCATAGCGGCAGGCGCTACGATGTCTCCACCATTCAATGTCGGCGCAGTTGACGATGAAATTGAAGATGGGAATCAGAGCGTAACAATCACCGCACAGGCAAATTTGTTTCAAGACACGTCGTCCACTGTTGCGGTCCGTGATGATGACGCTGAAGAAACGAATGATTGGCATAATGAAAATCTACCCGAAGATGTCAACAATGACGGTATCGTCTCGCCGCTCGATGCCTTACACGTTATTAACGAATTGAATCAAAATGGTAGTTATGAGTTGCCAGAAAGTAAGCCGGACGGAGAAACTCAGATTGATGTAAACGGTGATGGGTGGTTGAGTCCGGCCGACGCCATTCAGGTTATCAACACACTTAACGCGGAAGATGATTCCCTCTCCTTTGAACTGTTTTTGACGGACCTTAATGGTGAATCAATCAATAACGTCGAACTGAACGAGGTGTTCTTTATCAATTTGGCAGCGGAGGACCTCACGGCGGAAGCAGTGGGTGTCTTCGCAGCATACGTCGATTTGTATCTGCCGCATACCCATTTGGAGTTCGCCGGAGATGCGATTTTCGAAAGTCCATTTTCAAATGGTAAGTCCGGCACAGCCACCGATCACGGCGTGTTGGACGAATGGGGGGCATTTGCGGGCTTGGAAAGGACGGGATCAGGCATGCTAGTGATTTCACGCGTACCGATGAGAGCTACGCGGACGGGTTCGGTTTTGGCTATTCTTGACCCGGCTGATGTGTCACCACGTCATGACGTGTTACTTTATGACCGCGACTCAGCAGTGGCGACGCAAGACATTCGGTATCAATCTCTTGAATTTCAGATCCTTGAGAATCCCGAAGGTGAATCGCTAGAAGAAGTCGATGAGGTGTTTGCGAGCTATTAATGTTTCGGCGGGATAAATCACAAGGAACGTTGGCTCCTTTATTTCGACGGGCTTTCGACAGGCTATAATAAGACCATGCTGTAGTGAGCATGGTCTTGTTGTTGTTTCCGTATTGTTCGCAAACTGTACCGACTAGCGATGCTAGATTCCCAACATTCTAATCCCGCATATGAAAATGACCCGTTGACCATGCGCGCGGATTCGACGCTGGCCGGTGTTCATGAGCGAGAAGAAGGCTCCTGTGTAGGCGAGGCGCTGGCGGAGGGAATTTATGAAGGTGAATTTATTCCGGGGTATGAGTTTTTAAGCGAACTCGGACGCGGCGGAATGGGGGTTGTCTACAAGGCGCGCGATCGCAGCCTGAAGAGATTGGTGGCGATTAAGATGATTCGTTCCGGAGCCGACGCCGGCAAGGCAGCAAGACTCCGTTTTCAAGCGGAAGCCGAGGCAGTCGCTCAACTTCATCACAACCATATCGTGGATATATTTGAAGTTGGTGAACATGACAATATGCCTTATATCGTCTTTGAGCTCATCGATGGGGGGAGCTTAAAAGATCAGGTCGCGGGTAAGCCTAAGCGAGCGACCTATGGTGCTTCCCTCGTGGAATCATTGGCATCTGCAGTTCAGGTAGCGCATGAACACGATATCATCCATCGAGATCTTAAACCGTCTAATGTTTTGCTTGATGTCAATGGCGCCCCACGGATAACAGACTTTGGTCTGGCTAAGCAAAAAAACAATGATCTCGATGATACTCGCGTTGGAACTGTTTTGGGTACTCCCGCCTATATGTCACCTGAACAAGCGTCCGTTAGTTCCGATAAAATCACCCCGGCCACGGATATCTATGCACTAGGGTCGATTCTTTACTATATCCTGACTGGGAGACCCCCCTTTCAATCAGCAAACGACATCGATACACTCTTTCACGTAGTCCATTCCCAGCCTATAAGTCCACGTAAACTGTCGCCAACGATCCCCGTTGACCTGGAGACGATCTGCCTTAAATGTCTCGAAAAGGATCCTGAACGTCGCTTTCATTCGGCATCGGAATTGGCTGACGACCTCCGACGTTTCCTTGATGGAAGGCCTGTTACTGCGAAGCCCGCTAGTAGGTTGCGTAAGGCGGGCCTGTGGGTAAGACGATCACCTTACAAAGCAATCTCTTTGACTCTTTTCACGGTTTTTCTCGGGACGCTCATTTGGTTTCAAGAGCATTTATTAACCATTGCAGAATTAGAACGTGAAAAGGAAGTCGAACGTAATGTAAAGCTTCAGACACTCACGGATAACGCAATTCAGGAAGCGGAACGAGCCGACCAACAAGCTCTGTTCGCCACGGAGAATGAAGAGGCCGCCGCCGAGGCGACAGAGTTGGCTATTCGAAATGCGAATCGCGCGCTTGATGCAGAGTACCGAGCCATACTGCAACTCATTACAAACGATATTCAGATGCTAAACTACGAGGCAGCGAATCGTAGAATTAATGAGTTTTCGGAAAGAATTTCTCACGCAGAATATGACCCAACCGGGGCAGAATGGAGTTCACTGACGAGTATCGCCAAGAAGTTTTACCATCGGATTCCGTTAGGTAATAACGTGGCGGCACTAGGCTTTGCCTACTCGGAGCACCAACGGCTTATCGCGTGTCTTTCGAGAGATGCAGAGTCAATGTTACGTCTTCATTTGGTAGACCCATTTAAAGGTGAATTGGTCGGTCAAGCGGAATTGCTGTTGGAAAGCGTCGTTGACAACTCACCTGACGGTCCGCGGATCCACTGGATAGACAGTAACAGGATTCTGCTAGGAGCGTCGAGTGGGCTGTATGCAGTCTCTATCTATAGAGATTCAGAGTCCACTGAAGTGAAGATGGTTCAGCTAACTACGGATGTGGTACTTGATGTGGTTAAACATCCGCAAGCGGATGCAATTTTCGTTGCTCGTTACGGAGAAGGCGAGTCACCCGGCGTAGTGGTGCATCGCTGGGAAATGGAAAATAAGGTTCTTCGTGATCAGGGTATCGTATTTTCCAGCGACCATTTTGCGAATGTTTCACGGCTCGCGATCGATAAGTCCGGGGCATATTTGGGACTATCGATCGGAGATGCCTTTCAACTCATGACTGTGGCGGGAGAATTGTTAGGTGAAGTGAGATCACACACTCGCGGTGATGGGACGATTAAATCGGTATGCTTCCTTTCGAATGGGACGTCTGAATATGATCAAGACGGTTTGGCGGTAGCCTTTGCGGGGCATCATAAGCTAGTCGAAGTGTATGAGTTTTCAATGGAGACGGCTGCCTTGAAAATTAGGCAACGATTTCGGCCTCATCTTGGCATGATTCAGAGCATTACAAATGATCCGAATTCTGGTGGAATCCTGAGCGCCGCGAATGACAAGATGATATCCTGTACCCGTCCTTTCAGCGGGGAACGTCTGTTTATCCTACAGGAGCATGAGGCTGAAATCCTTCAGGCTTCTTCAATGAAAGATGGCGAGTTTATTGTCTCCAGTTCACTCGATGGCGTGTTGATCATTAGGAAGCGACTTGTTGCCCATCAAGAAATTCGCGGGCTAAGTTCCAAGAGCGAGGCGAATCTAACAAACCCGATATTGTTGAATGATGATAGGTATGCTCTAGCCACGCATACAAGTTTTCGTAACGGAAATGGTGACGTGGTTCTGTTCGACTTAGATACTCGGGAAGTTATCCAGAGGCATACACTTCCCGGTACGGCAGCTATTGGCTGTTGCAATCAGAAAGGTGATGTCGTCGTAATACCCGTACTCGACGGTAGTATAGGAATTGTCCGTTATAAGGAAGGAACCATTGATTTCCAACTGGCGGATGCAAGTCAGCTTCCAGGTGAGCCGATTAAAGCGCTGGCGGCTGTCTTTTCTCCGCTAACGCATAGCTTCTACGTATCCTTGTTGTTGGAAACGGGAACCACGGTCATTGCTCGTTTGTCGGCCTCGTCCACCACCCTAGAAGTAATTGATCACTACGTTAAGGACGATGCGCAACGACCTCCACTTTTGGGATTAAGTTCAAATGGACAATTGTTGATATCATTGTCTCGCGAAGTTGGAGTTAGCCGCCAGCACTTACGGATGGTTCGACTGGCAGGCAATATCGAAGGGAGACGGTTGGTTGGTTCCATAGATATCCCATTTGATGCTCCGACGCGTCATCTGGCCGTTTTGGATTTGCCTACGCTCGCCGGAAATAGCCAAGAAGAGGCGAGCCGCGTGTTTGTGGCTCTTGAGGGGCCGGTCGTTGAGGAATTGTTAATTCAGGCAGATGGTAATGGCAGTTTGCAGTTTCGGCGGATCGGTGAATACACCGGCCATTATATTGATGTTAGAACCTTGTTGCTTTCTGCGGATGGTCGCCGACTATCAAGTTTTGGGTTAGACGGATGTTTTTGCACTTGGCATATCCCTGAAGTGGCTGACGAAGGTGATGTTCATATCATAGAACCCCTGATTCGCTGGCAGCTCCAACTTCAAAGGTATGGTGGTATCTATTTAAGGCGCAGGACAGGTGAGTTAGTGCTCAGCTATGACAAAGGAGTTGCAGTCATCCCGTGGGAACGGGGTTATTTGGAGTCTCAGTTTCCGAAGTGATAACGGATGATACGATTCCAGGGAAAGATTCATCCATGTAATGATCAGGTTCCAAATACGAGGTCAATAGCGGCCGTTAAATTAAGCATCTTAAAAGATAGGCCTGTATCAGGATCTTTGAGCGTGGTACCTGTTCGCTGAAAGATAGCCATCATCGCTTCGGGTAAATTATTCCCCCAGGTTGTCCAGTTGTACTCAGCGGTTGTTATCGCTTCGCGTAAAATCATCGCGGCGCCACAAAGGATCGCATTGGATGATGATGTGGCATGTGCCGGAACAACAAGATCCACCTTGCGATGACGATCCAGAAAAACTTTATCGGTACCAGGCTTTACGGCGCCAATTGCGAAACAGTTCGGCTGGCTAGCCGGCCACGAAATCCCCGTCGTGAAATTATGGTTTCCAGTCGGGGCGCTCACCCAGATTCCAATCCTTCGGAGCCTTTTGAGTTGGTCATCAATTTCGGTCATAACGGGGGCTTTATGTGCTAAGTCATCTACTGGCGCCAGGTTCACCGTTGTGATCCGGTATTGTTTGTGATTATCGACGACCCACTTAAGTGCTGCCGCCAGAGTTTTAGAATCGCTCAGTTCACAATGGCAACATTCCAGAGACCGGACGATTGCTAACTGGTTATTGAAAGCAACTCCACGTTTTCCACCATGATTGACGCTGGAAGGGATTCCAATAGTTGTTCCGTGGTAGCCGCGGCCTTCATGTTTCGGGTTTGAATCACCGTCCACGCTGTCGTATGTGACTAGAATCTTTGGGTAATCCCCGTTGGCGTCATTAGACCATTCCGGCTTAGATAGATCGCAGCCATCATCCAGTAGTGCCAGAGTTTGGTTTTTACCAAAAGATAAAATATCCCGATATTTGTCCCAGGCATTAAGAATCCCCGCCTGCTTAAAAGGCACTAGCTGAGCGGGTTCCGTAGCAAGGGTAGGACTCGTATTTAAGTAAAGCAGTAAGGTCAATAATGCAGTTTGTTTGAGAAACATGATAAATCTCGCGTTCGGTCACGTTGTTTCTAGAGTCTAAAACTAAATATATATTAGTAGGCCCCTCAGCCGATCCAAAATACTAGGTTCGCCACCGTAAGGCGTTAGGACAGAGAGCGGGAAAAATTGACTTCGTTTTTCAGATAGCATCCCATGCTTTTCGTAGTTTTATTAGCTTTAGTCAGAGCATTATTCTCCAATTCCGAAACTAGAGCGCCGGTAGAGTGTGAAACCAATTCGAGTGTGGGAAGCAGCTGTTTTAAGCATGGTCACGAAATCCTCGCTACTCAGGTCGATCCCTTTTTCGTGGAGCAGTTCCGCAGTTTGACTCGCCACGGAAACATCATAATCGCTTAGTGTTCTTATGAGCTTGGTAATCGGAAGTCGTGAGTTGACCAGGGTTTCAGCGTAATCACGGGCTGATGAAAATTTACCATCACGGTCCCAATCGAGTTTAATGACACCGGTTGAGCCAATCGTACAGGGCCGAAACCTTATTCCCTGCGGTTGGTAGGGTTTGGCGGTTGGCCAGTGTAGCGAGTCCACCCCTTCGCCTCTTGCAATCGCGACGAGATACGCGTCCTTATTGCGTTGCTCAAGGCGGATTTTTCCCGTCCACTTGATTCCCGCTCGTTCGCCTCGGGGAATTCGGATTGTTTTGATAAGGCGTCCGTTTCGATATAGCTCCAACTGTCGGGCTGTAACCCAACTCGGCCCTTGCACCGTTATTTTAGCGTAAAAGGCGTCGGTACCGGTGACCAAGTCTCCCGATTGGAAATTATCATTAACATCCATCGTGGTAAACAAGCCATAACTAACGTTCGCTTTTCCCTTTGCCAGAGCTGTGACCGCATCGTTGACATTAATGGCTCCCGGATCTTCGTCGTTGATGCGAATGTACGTCCGGCCCTGCCCGATAAAATGTCTGGCTACATCATGAGAGTCGCTACATCCAATTCCGGTGACATCAATACCACGATTAAGAAGGCCAAACCAATCACGATAAAGTTGCATCACATCCGTCTGGATTGCTCCTGAATTAATTAGTTCCATTGCGTTTGCGGGAAAGCCACCGTTGCCAAAACTATTACCAGTTAATGAAATATGCCGCTCGGGTGAAAACGGAGTGACACCACCATGTACGTCCCGAGCATGATTGAGAATAATGACCTCTGCGCCGGTTTGCGTCTTTATCGAATTGATGGTGTTGGCCCAAGACTTGGAAGTGTGATCGGGAAGAGGAGTTCCCTTGGCCACAGGGAAAATGTTGAAATGGCCGGTTGGTGTTGTCACTTCGTTGCCAATCACAGGAGTGAAGTAACATTGGAGGTTTAATTCTTTCATCCGCGGTTCATAGTCAATGTGCAGATTGTGATCGGTTGCAATTGGCAACTCAATTCCCTCGCCAACTATGGTCACCATCCGTTCATCCAGCGTTGCATCTCCATGCCGCGAATGAGTGAGAGTGTGTACATGGGTGTCACAACTGACAAATCCGCGCGTATTAACCTCCCGCCTGATTTTTAGGTGGTTGGGAGCAGTGGACTCCGGGGTGGCAGTTATTCGTACGGAATCAATACCCCATTCGACACCCCTTCCAGCAATAACATCGTACCTGCCAGGCGGTAGTTTGACGTTGACTTGGCCAGTGCTAGTGTAGATCACCCCGGCCCGAACAGCCGTGGTCTCGTTAGAAATATTTCCAGCGGACATCAGGGCGCCATCAGAGTTGAGCACCGTGATACGGCAGGGTGTAAGTTGACGAGTTTCTTTGTTAGTTACGCAAATAGGAACAGTGCACTGGCTCAAATAGTCAGCTCGTGACAATGGATGAAAGCGAATTGCCCCGACGTAAATGTCATCAGGGGATTTGTTGCCTGTTTGAACTATAGTTAGCGTGTTGTTGCCAGACTGTATGAATCCCGGTGGAATATCGAGGACAATTATTTGGTGATTTTCATCACGGACCAAGCGTCCCAGCAGTTTCCCGTTGATCTCAATTGCCCATTGTTGTTTAACGTCGATCTGTTCAAGTGAAAGCGATTTTGGGAATTTACCTTCGGAAGCGCTGAATGAGTGTGATAAAGAAGGGGCATCTGCTTGGATTGGAAAACTGTCCCATTCACGCTCGCCATTCCGCAAGTGGATGAGATCGTCCATCCCGAGACAAGACCTGCTGCTTAGAGATGCGGCAACAAAAAGTGTTAGGAGTAGCCAACGCATAGGCATAACGCAACGAGTTCCTGTAGATTTAGAGACGTTATGAAACAAAGACCGAAGTTTCAGTTCAGGAGATTAATGAATCCCTGAATGTTAATTGTAACATTTCACCATCATGTAAAACGATGAATTGCATGAACAGGCACACAAGCTATTGGGTACTCGAGATTTGCTTGTGCCTGTTTTCCTACGCTAAAATGTATTTAGACGGCGTAGGTGTGGCCGCATTAGCTAAAGATTAACCATATTGAAAACTCCATTGGGTCCTACAGTGAAAATTGATTTACGAAATATCGGGCGCGGTTTACCAGATGCCATACGCCTTGATCAAGCAGGTCGCAGGGCTTTCCTGCGGGATGGTTCAATGCTACTACTGGGTGGCCTGGGCATGACAGGAACTTGTCGGGCGACGAACGATAATTCGCCATTTCGCTTTTCATTGATTACGGACTTGCATTATGCAGATAAAGATACAGCCGGCAGTCGGCACTATCGTGATTGCATACCAAAGGTTATCGAAGCGAGATCCGTGTTTGAAAAGACGAAGCCGGAATTTCTTGTTTGTCTTGGTGACCTCATCGATGCTGCAGCGGATGTACCCACGGAGTTGGCCTATTTAAATCGTATTACCAAAGAGTTGAATACCATCGATTGCCCAAAACATTTTGTTTTAGGAAATCATTGTGTCGATACGTTGACTAAAAGCGAATTTCTCGAGGGTGTCGGCCAAGAGAAGTCGTACTATTCCTTCGATACAAACGGCATTCATTTTGTGGTGCTTGACGCTTGTTTTAGGTCTGATGGTCAACCTTATCAGCGTAAAAACTTTGATTGGACCGATCCCAATATTTCTGCTGAGCAAGTGGACTGGTTAGGGAAGGATCTTGAGGAAACCGATTTGCCGACAATTGTGTTTGCGCACCAGCGGCTAGATGACGCCGGTGTTTATAGCGCAAAAAATGCCGGCAAAGTGCGTTCTAAGCTAGAGGCTTCGAAAAAAGTGCTAGCGGTCTTTCAGGGACACAGCCACAAAAATGAACACCAGTTAATTGGCGGCATCCATTACTGCACGATGGTCGCTATGGTCGAGGGTAGTTTTGAAGATAGTAATGGATGTAGTACGATATCGGTCGCTGGTAACGGGACTGTGAGGGTCGAAGGCCATCGGAAGCAGGCGTCCTACCAGTGGGGGGCGACATAAGAGTGCTCCGGAGATAAAGAGTTAGATCTATGAATAGATTTCGCTGCGAGAAGCGTTTTTGGTGAGACAAAGTAAGAGTGGAGAGTTAAAGATGAAACGATATGGAATTGAACGCCGACAATTCATGCAGTACATGGCCACAGTATCGGCCATACCTACATTGGCTACGACGGTAGCTGGATACGTTGATAAGAATCCGAAGTTTAAACAGAATCCGTTCACTTTAAGCGTCGCTTCCGGTGATCCGGAGCCGTATGGTGTTGTAATCTGGACACGGCTGTCGGAATCTCCCCTGATTGGTGAAGTCACGTTAGAAACGCCGATTGAAGTAAAGTGGGAGGTAGCTCATGACGAAAGTTTTAAGTCGATTGCTAAGAAGGGTACTGCGCTGGCAGTGCCGCAACTTGGGCATTCAGTACACGTAGAAGTCCAAGGGCTTGAGCCCGATCGCTGGTACTTCTATCGTTTTCACGCAGGCTCTGAGACAAGCCCCGTCGGACGGACCCGAACTACGCCTGAAAAACACGTGATGCCTCAACGCATGCAATTTGCTTTTACGTCATGCCAACATTACGAATCAGGTTATTTCAATGGTTACCCTCATATGACCAATGAAGATCTGGACCTGGTAATCCACTTAGGCGACTACATTTATGAATATGCCGGAGTCGATAACCGTGTCAGGAAGCACCTGGGAAAAGAGATCGAGAGTCTCGCCAACTATCGTCAGCGTTATGGTCAATATCGTCTGGATGAGTCGCTGATGAACGCACATCGATTATTTCCGTGGCTTGTTACATGGGACGACCATGAATTCGATAATAATTACGCGAATTTGGTCTCAGAAGAGCAAGGTATCTCTCCGGAAGCCTTCCTCGCCAGGCGCATGAACGCCTATCAGGCCTACTATGAGTTTATGCCGCTTCGACAAAAGGCCTTTCCGCAGGGTCCGCATATGACGTTATATCGTGAATGTCAGTATGGTCGATTGGCCAATTTCTTCGTCCTCGATACACGCCAATATCGGACAGACCAACCGAATGGTGACGGGCAAAAACCCAAGGCTGGAAAAGCTTTGGACCAAAATGGTACGATGTTGGGGACTAAGCAGGAACATTGGCTGATGGCAGGTTTGACAGGCTCCGAGAGCACGTGGAACGTTCTTGCCCAACAAGTGATGATGGCGGATCTTAATCGCGGAGATGAGAAGGAAGCCCGATATAGCATGGACCAATGGCCTGGTTATGAAGTGAGCCGGCGTCGTCTGTTAAAGTTCTTTCACGAACGACGAATCCCGAATCCGGTTGTGTTGACTGGAGATATTCACGTGAATTGGGTCAATGATCTAATGCTCGATTCCGGTCGGGACGGGTCCCCGATCGTAGGTACGGAATTCGTTGGGTCTTCAATGAGTTCAAGTGGTAATGGTGGGAACTACATAGAAGAATATGAACGCGCAGCCAGCCAGAACGATTTCGTTAAGTGGTATAACTCCAATCGCGGCTACGTGACTTGCGACCTGCGACCTGATAGCTGGACCTCGCATTTCCGAGTTACGCCTTTCGTAGATAAGCCCAATTCGCCATTGGTAAAGAAAGCAAGCTTTATCGTGCAGGCCGGACGCCCTGGTGCCGAACGCGTATGATGGGCAACTGGTTGTCGTACACTGAAAGGTGGATCAAGACTTCCCCGAACGTGAGGGATAGCCGTTCTTTGCTTATTAGCTGGCGGCCGTGAGATCTGGTTAAATTTTGTTGTTAATGCGATGTGATCACAGTATCAGGAAAGAAAGACAGATGAATATGATCGGGTTTAGAGTGAGAGCACGCTATCTTGCTACAGTCGCGGCTCTCTTTTGTGCCACCGCAGTTTCTGGCGCCGAAAAACTAAGTATCTTTATCCTTGCCGGGCAATCCAATATGGTGGGTCACGCCCGGGCGCATACCATAGCGACGCTCTACGCGTCTGATAATCCACGCGATAAAGAACTTCTAAATTTGGTCATTAATAATGACAGCCTTTCGCGAGATGTTCTTGAAACCCAACTTAAACGGGCGCGGCAATTAGATGCACTAACCGGCGGTATTTCCAATTCCAAAATAAAAGAGCTCGAGGAAGGAGCGAGGAAAGCTGAGTTGGAGAAAAAGGTTGCCGCCATGAAGGAGGGGCACCAGGCCTATAAAGATCTGATTGCTTCATCCTGTAAAAGTTCAGACCGCGTTTATATCACGTCGATCGCGGATCGTAATAAGAAAGCAGGAAAACTTGGCATTGGCTACGGGGCTGACGCGTCAAAGATTGGTCCTGAGTTTGGGTTTGGCTTGTCGATGGCCGAAAAAATCAGTGGGCCGATCCTAGTCATCAAGACCTCATGGGGGGGGAAATCTTTGAATTATAATTTTCGGCCACCTTCTGCCGGTGAATACAAGCTAAATGACAAAGAGCTTGCTGGAGAGAATGTCGAGGAGATCAGAGAGAATGCCGGCCTCAATTATCGAATGATGAATGAGGCAATCCAGGAAGTGTTAGGCAACCTGAAAGAAAATCATCCCGATTATGACGTACGAACCGGATTTGAAATCGCGGGGTTTGTCTGGTTTCAAGGTTTTAATGACCAGTTTTCCCCCGAGTTTCGTGAGAATTACGAAGCTAATATGGTTAACTTCATTCGGGATATTCGTGCTGAATATGAGGAACCGGAGTTGCCGTTTGTGATCGGCGTTTTAGGGACTGGCAGAACCAAAGAGAAGGTCGACGAGAATGCTGTTTCTGTGGGGCAGCGAGCAGCTGCCAGAGCGATTGAGTTTAATGGACGCGTAGCTTCTGTTGAAAGTTATAAGGATTACTCGCTGTATTCCCATGCGGTGTTTGAAAAAGGGTGGCCAGAACATTTTCATGAGTGGGATACTGTTGGCAGTGATCGCCCTTACCACTATTTGGGCAGTGGGGCGTTCTTTGTGCGCTTGGGGGCCTCGTTTGCTGAGGCCATGGAAGCCTGCATGAACAATTAGCGACGTTCAAATTATCCCAGAACGTTCTTTAACGCTGTTTGGGTACATCGCTTTAGTAAAGGAAGATCTGTATGCGGGAACCAGGAGTCGCAATTATTGGTACCGGTTTTATGGGCTGGGTCCATGCGGAGGCGTTACGGCGATGCAATCTGCCTATTGTGGGTATCCTTGGCTCGACCCCGGAGAAATCTCGAGAGGCCGCTAAAGATCTTCATATCGTTCGCGGATATCAAGACCTTCCCCAGTTACTTGGTGACGAGAAGGTAACGAGTGTCCATATCGGTACTCCTAATCGCTTGCACTTCCAGATGGTGAAGGCATGTTTGGAAGCGGGGAAACATGTTTTGTGTGAAAAGCCGTTGGCGATGGATTCGAAAGAATCTGCTGCGTTGGTGGAGTTGTCAGCCGCTCATCCGGAGTTGGCTGCTGGCGTCAACTACAACATCCGCTGTTATCCATTGTGCATAGAAGCGCGTGAAATGATCACTGCGGGTGACTTGGGCGAAGTGCTGCACATTACAGGGAGTTATACGCAGGACTGGTTGTCTAAACCTACAGATTATAACTGGCGAGTTTTGGCAGACGAAGGCGGGCAGTTGCGGGCAGTAGCAGATATTGGAACCCATTGGTTTGATCTGATGATGACTCTTACAGGCTTAGAACTCGAGGCTGTCTGCGCGGACTTAAAAACGGTTTTTGATGTACGTCGCAGGCCCGTTGGGGAAGTTGAAACGTTTAGCGAAGATTCTGTGGAAAAAAGACAATCGCAGGACGTGCACATCCTTACCGAAGACTACGGCGCGATCCTACTGAAGTTCAAAGGGGGAGCGAGGGGAAGTGTTTTTGTGTCACAAGTAATGCCTGGCAGAAAAAATTGCCTACAGTTTGAAATTGCCGGTACTGAGTCTACTCTGTCTTGGAATAGTGAGCAGGGAAACGAGCTATGGATTGGTCATCGAAATAAGCCAAATCAGCGTTTAATTCGGGATCCTGCTCTGTTATCTCCCGCCGCCGCTGCAGTGGCATCATATCCGGGCGGTCACAATGAAGGGTATGCAGATTCCTTTAAACAATGTTTTCGCGAGTTTTATCGGTATATCGCGGGGAATGATTGGCGGGCATCCCCGTCATACGCCAC
>PAAT01000003.1 GCA_002698965.1 Rhodopirellula sp.
CACGCTACAGACGTAACCAATGAAGAATTTTGTGATATTATCAGTCCAGCTTTGGCGGCTAAATTAGAGATCGTGGACGTGAATCCTGAAGTTCTCGTTGAAGCAGGGATTGTCGAAATCCGATACGTGGACGTAAAGGGTAATGCCGAGGACGATGGTCCTCATACGCTCGACATTTTTGGTCCTGATGGAACAACCAAAGCTCAGGTGGGAAGCATTGATGAAATCGAAATTCCTGGTGACGCTTTTGAAATGCCAGAAGCTGACGGAAACAACGGTCGTGGTTTTCATGTGAGCCTGGTTGCAGATACCCCCGTACCAATGGCACGTTGGATCGCTGGAACCAATGGTGTTAATAACATTGCCGTCGGCGGTGAAGCAACTTCACAATTGATTGCTTTTGGTCTCGGTGACTTATGCACTGTTTGTGGCGATGGTTCCTTCACCAACCTTGCTGACGCTCCTTTTCATGGCTCTGCAGGCAAAGGCCGCTACAACCGCTATATCGTATTGATCGATGTGGCTGCGGATCCTGCTCGGTTTGTTTCTGTTGTGTGCCCAAAAGGCGACGAAACAGATGCAGATTTTTCAGGCTTCCAAGGCGGTGGTGGTCATAGCCACTAACCTAGCTTGATTGGGAACTTTCTGTTCCTAACGCAAATGAGACGACTCCGTGGGATAATGCCAAACAAGGTCATTATGCCACGGAGTTTTTTATTTAGCACGCAACAAAGGGAACCTTCCAAGACGTTTGGTTTTACCTGGCGTTTGTCGTGTATTAAGCTGGACATTTCGTCCAGAACACTTCGAATAACTGCAGAATCGTTTTCAGTTTCCTAGGCAATCCGAGAGGAATAACTTTCAGCCTCAGTCCTCCATGACCTTCGGCTAATACCTGCTCCGACGCTCGCGTTAATTGATCGTAAGAGGCAACGGAAATTACCACACCTCATTTAGCGTTCACGTCGTCTTCACTGACAAATAGGGTTTGGTAACCGAAAAAAATCCGATTGATACACCTCAGATGACGCGAGGCCGGAATTGGCGTAGCCAGTCACATTTACGACGGTTTACATTCCTTCGCCGTAAAACTAATTCTGTCAAAGAACAGAGTGATTTTGACGCCAAAAACAAGTTCTCCACAGTTTTTTACGTGAGGATATCATTAATCACGTGTCCGTAATCTCGATCAAGGCGTTTGTGCCCCGCCACTTCCAGTTTTCTTGGCTCGATGCCCATGAGGGAATTGACCGTCGCATGAATATCGGTCACATAGTGTGGATCCTGGATGGCGTGATATCCAAGTTCATCGGTAGCACCGTTTACCACACCGCCTTTGATACCAGCACCTGCCATCCAAACACTAAAACCAAAGGCGTGATGATCACGGCCGTCCGCGCCCTGCGTACCTGGTGTACGTCCAAATTCGGTGGCGAACACGACAATCGTTTCATCTAGAAGTCCTCGTCTTTTAAGATCGTTCAGTACCCCCGCCGTAGGCAGGTCTACCTGCTTCGCCAACTTCGCATGGCCACTCTTCAATCCGGAGTGGCTATCCCAAGCGCCGGCAGCCCCATCCCCATGCATGATTTGGATAAATCGAACACCACGTTCTGACAACCTACGGGCGGCCAATAACTGTTGGCCAAAGGCTTTCGTCTCTGGCTGCTCCAGACCGTATAATTTTTGCGTTTCAGCCGTTTCCTGCGTTAAGTCCAGGGCTTCCGGTACTGCCGTCTGCATTCGATAGGCCAATTCATAGGACTTCATCCTCGCTTCAATCACCGGATCCAACGGATATTGTTTCGCCGCAAGCTGATTGAGATCATTGGTAAGATTGAGATTCTCCAATTGATCTTTTGAAGTCATCCCATTGGTTGGTGTGGCGTATTCAAGTGGATTGTTCGGGTCAATTCTGAGATTCACTGCTTCATAGGCTGGCCCAAGGTAGTGGGCGTCCTTCTTATCAAAGTATCGCGGGCCGATATTGATGAATTGAGGAAGATTTTCGCTAAGGGATCCAAGCCCATAGTTAATCCATGCGCCGATGGTCGGAACGCGTGGATCCAGAAAGTGCCGACCCGAATGAAACTGTACTTGCGCCCCATGGTTATTATCACTCGTCCACATCGACCTAATAAAAGCGATCTCATCAGCACAGGATCCAATTTGCGGAAACCAGTCACTGACCTCGATTCCCGAGTCACCATATTTCCTATAGCCGGTCTGCAAAGGAAAAATTTTCGTGCGGGTCACACCATTAGCATCCCCTTTGATCGGTATGCGTAGTTTTCGTATTTTGGCAGGATCTAATACAGACTCGTAAGGCGTATTTCCAATCGCTTTGCCAGCATATTTATTAAGCTTCGGTTTTGGGTCAAAGCTTTCCATATGACTAACACCACCGCGCATGAACAGCCAAATGACTTTTTTCGCCTTCGGAATAAAGTGCGGCTTACCGTCTGGCAGGGGGGATTCCTCTTCTGCCATAATTCCGTTAAGAGCCAAAGCACTGAAGCCCAGGGCGGAACGCAGGATCGTTCTTCTAGCCATTACGTGTTTATATTGAGATTTCATCGAATCATTACAAAGTCATTAAGGTTGATCAAAGCAGTGATAAAATGTTCGCGAGTCGGATGCTTATTGAGATACGACAAGCTCACGGTCAACTCCGAATCATTAGGCTGTCGAGCCAGAATCGCCAGGAACGCTGTGCGAACGAATTCCTCCCTCGACAAATCCGTGTCAAAGGTCGTTGCAATCTGTTTTGCTGCTGCCGTGGCCAGTGGACTGTTCATCATTGCCAACGCCTGCTGGGGAACAATGGTTTCACTACGTCGGTAGCAACCAAATACATCCGCATCGTCAAAGGTGTTTAGAAATTTCGACCGATTATCTCTGGAATGAAAGTAATAGAGACTTCGTCTTCGCACATCAGGCGAGGCCATAACCGGGGGACCGCCACGGGTAAGATCAAGTGCTTCCCCCATAGACAACAGGCTGTCTCGAATCACCTGAGCCTCCATACGACGACTATTCATTCGCCAGTAGTCCTGGTTGCTTTCATCCAGAATCCGAGTATTCTGATCGACTCCAAGATTAGACGAGCTCCGCTGCCAGGTTTTTGAAGAAAGTATCAACTGATGCAGGGATTTCATATCCCAGCCGGACTCAATTAGTTCCACTGACAAATGATCCAGCAACTCCTGATGCCGAGGCTCGGGAGCTCTCAAACCAAAATCGGTAACCGATGCAACTAAGGGAGTTCCAAAATGCCTTAACCATATATGATTAACAGCCACTCGGGCGGTGAGGGGATGCTCCGGGTGGGTCAGCCAATCGGCCAGTGCCGTTCTGCGTCCTGTGCTTGATGATGGATAGCCATTATCGGACGGCAATGCGTCTTTATTTTTGGTGGTAAGAAGGGAAACACTGCTGGCGTTCAATGGCGGGTAACTCGGGTAGTTACCTGCCGCCCGATCTCCTTCCAGTTTGCTGATCATTTCGGCAGCCTTTTCAGCCGTTTTAGTGTCAAGCCGGTCAAGTTGGGCCTTCGCTATCTTTACATCGAGTAGCATACGTCGTGCGTTTTCCTCAGTACCTTGCCCTATACCTTTCAGGCTCGCATTATCGGCGGAGATTCGTTCCAGCGCAAAAGTGTATTCCGCCTTCGCCAAAACAAGTTCTGCTTCGGCTAGTTCAACCTGAGCAGGGGTAACCTCGGTCATTGGTTTTACGCCCGCTTTTTTAAGCATGATACCTTCAGGCAAATGTCTGATTTCGATCGCGTCAAAATCAGCGGTTGCATCATAGGCCATAAGTTGGATGGCCCCAGGTCGGCGGGTTGGCAGTTCGAAGGCGAACAGGAATTGACCATTTAATGTTACGTTAATCAACCGATCGCGAACCTTTAGATTCAGCGTATATTCTTGATTCAGTTGGATCGGTAACCAGGAGACAGCATTAGTGTAATGGTCAACTCCTGCGACAGTATGGGCCAGATGGACCTTACCTCCATCAGCAACACTCGCATATACAAAATGTGAGTTAATTCCACTTTGGTCAACGTCAAAACGTATCCCCACGGACTTCCACTTTACTCCGCCTGTCGTTCTGAAACTCAGACTAAGTTCAAAGTCGTTTGGATGATTAACTTTCGAACGCAAAAACGTCTTTTCCAGCGAGGCGGTGGTAATCGATAGGCGACCATCCTGATACTTGAAATCATTACCGACAATTTCCCACAAAGCGGGCTGCTTCTCACTGAAGTCATCAACAAAGACGATTTTGCCAGAAACCGGGAGCTCTGTTGAGCTTGGAATATTAGCCGCGTGTTTCTCTTCCGCAATAGCTAGTTTGAGCTTCATGTCCTTTAGTTTGGCTTCAGCCTTTACCAGCGTTGCTTCAGCCTGTTGCAGGTGATTTTGTTGAAAAAATTCCTGTACGTCCGGACGCCAGGCCCTCAGTGGAAGTTGAATTGGATTGGCCGGCAGCCAGGCCTCACTAGCCAGAAATGCGGGAGGCCCGGCCTCAATATGTTTACTTTTGTCAGCTTTACTTTCTTCGCCACGTAAATGCAGATAGGTTGCTGCGTCGAGATTACCATCAAAAACACGTGTTATTCCATTTATGTTGAGATCCGCTTCTCCCGGCATCGCGTCAACACGAACATGATGAGGTTCAAATATTGCACGGAAGCGATAATAGTCGAGGTGAGTAATAGGATCATATTTATGATCATGGCACTTGGCACAATTAATCGTCAGCCCCATGAATGCCTTTGCCGTATGTTCAATGGTGTTATCCAGCCAGCTAGTGCGATTAAACTTATACCAGCTTCGTGCGAGAAACCCTGTCGCTGCTAATACCTCCGGATCATCCGGCGCAATTTCATCACCGGCGAGCATTTCCCGAAGCATCTGATCGTAACCTTTATTTTCGTTAAGGGAATTCACGATCCAGTCACGCCAACGCCAAAGATGCTTCTGGCTATCACGCACTTCATTACCCAGGCCATACCAATCACTGTATCGCCAAACATCCATCCAGTGCCGTGCCCACCGCTCTCCATATTGCGGGCTATTTAACAGATTGGCTATCACCTGTGGCAATTTTTCTGTCGAGGCTAACTGCTCCAATGTCGGTGGGAGGCCCGTTAAGTCCAGATAGAGGCGACGTAGTAGAATCGTTCGCTCAGCCGCGGGTTGAGGAACCAGCCCTGCCGTTTTGTATCTGGCGTCAAAGTAGGCGTCGATCAAATTCATGTCGCCACCGGGAACGCCATGGGCCGGCCTTTTAATGGTCTGGAATGCCCAGTGAGATTTCGGTGCGGCCTCAGGCTGTTCATCCTCCGGACCAACTGCCCCCTCTGCAATCCACTTCGTGATGGCCGTAATTTCATGTGCTTTAAGTGGCTCACCTTCAGGCGGCATACGCACATCATGTTCCAGAGACGTAATTCGCATGAGTAAGGTACTGTCCTTACCGAGAATCTCGTTATCCCGCATCGCTGAGACCGTATCAAGCCGCAGATCGGCTTCTTGCTTCAGCGTTCCGTGGCAGGCAAAGCATCGCTGCTTGAGAACCGGTTTGACATCCACCAAATAGTCGATGGTGTTCTGAGCTGTGCCCACACTTGTCTTCACCAACAGTGCGCAACACCAAACCATCAGCATCACACTAAATTGCAGACCAGAGCGATTACTCATTTCACATTGGCCCCTGAATTCTGATAGTCCGATTAAACCTATCTGACCACTGACGACAAATTACTATTCACCTATTTATTTTACTCCGGGTCATCCGGGATAGGCAAATAATTATCGGCCGATCTCTTTGAAGGTAGTCTAATACTAAGTGAAGCCGGCTATAATACTTACGATGGTGCACAGAACTCTAAAGAAGCTAGGGCCAATGGGCTTAGTTAGCTAAGCAAGCGACGAAACCGGAGATGATCGATCCTCAAACTAATTCGCCTGAGCAAGTCCGTAGTTCACCAACGATCTGGATTGATGCAGATGCCTGTCCCAATCAGATCAAAGAACTCATTTTCACCACCTCACGGAAACGACAAATCCCAGTGGTTCTGGTGGCCAATCAAACTATCAGGGCGCCTGACTCCCGAATCATTACCGTCCTGACCGTCCCCGACGGTGCCGACAAGGCGGATGACTATATCGTGGATCAAATACAAACAAATGATCTTGTCATAACAGGCGATATTCCGCTGGCTGCACGGGCGATCGAGAAGGATTGCACTGCCATTGGAGTAAGGGGGGAATTGTACGACGAGTCGACGATCGGTTCTCGGTTGGCAACACGCAACTTAATGCAGCATCTGCGATCCGGAGGGATGGAGACCAAAGGCCCCAGACCGTTCGGTCCCAAAGACCTGCAAGCGTTTGCCAACCAGCTAGATAGAATTCTGACAAAATTATGTCGCGCAACGCCCGGTTAAAGCTTACAGAGGTGTCGACAAATAGAGTAGCCATGCATAACAAATGCGTCATACCAAGGGGCTGAGTTCAGCCTCTCCTGGATGGAAAGCGCTAATGACAAATGATCTCAGCAAAAGGCATCTATGACGGGAGATTTGAAAAGCTTACGCCATTAATTCTTCCAATGGTCCCTTGAGATTCAAATCTTTCAGATTTGAGTCCGGTTGACCAAACGTTTCCGGCGTCTTCATTCCGGCAGCTTGCATCAATGAAAGATAAAGGTTGCCGGTAGTACGGTGACCCAGTTCTCCATATTTAGGAAACTCCAAATAACGCCCTGATCTTAGTTTCCCGCCCAAACCACCGAGCAAAACAAATGGCCAGTCGTGGCCTCCACAATGGTGATCACCCGACGAACACGACATATAGACAATCATCGTGTTATCAAGCATCGAACCATTCCCTTCGGGGATCGATGCGAACTTCCTCGCCATCTTGGCTATCTCTTTGAGATGCAACTTCTCGATTTCCATCCGAGCCTGATGCCCAGTCCACCCGTTGGAGGCCTTATTCTCCTGCAAGTGGCCAAGCGCGTGCACGGAATTGGAAAGATTCAGTTCCGAATACTTCACTCCCAGCGTATCAGGACGGAGGGTTACCACGTTTGTCAGGCCGGCAATCAACGCAGCCGACGCCAGTTCAAAATGGGATTCAATTCGCGCCGACGGGGCACGGGAGTCGTAACGATCGGTTAATTCAGGAGCATGGCGTTGAATCCTGTCAGTAAGGGCTGCTTTTTTCTCCTCGATCTTCCGCAGAGAATCGAAAGATTCAAGATACAGAGCAAAACGATCCTTTTCCTCGCCACGAAGTTGCTTCTCAACGCGGCGGGCATCATCTGTTAAAAAGTCTAGCAGATTACCGCCGAGTGCGAGTTTCTTTTTGAGTTGTTCCGGGGTTGCAACTGCAGCTCCGAACAATTCGATATACGCTTTACGCGGAGATGCCTGGTAGGCAACTGGCTTGGCGGCACCATACGCCGATAGGTTAGGGTAACAGTAGTTATCTTCCGGCCAGTTTCCGGACTCGAGCAATCTACCGTTCATGGCCATACCATACATCGGATAAGGCCCCTGAGAAAGGTGCTGTCCAAGAAGACAATCCAGGGTCGGTGCAACCGCAACTGTCTCAGAATCATGAAGAGAAAGGGCCCCAAAGCCCTTGGTGTGATTACCTCTAAAACCAACGCCCGAAAGACTCTGGATAATCGTCAGTCGATCTTTAAACTCTTCGAGGACCTCCAGTTTCTCCGGCAACCTGTGTTCTGCCAACGAAGCATCGACCAGTGGGCCTTCCCGCCGGGACCTGTTTCCCAGCTTCTCGCCGCTTGTTTCATCGACGAAGTTATTCACCAGTCCATCCGGGACCAGATTGAACTTGTCAAGCCCGGATGACTTTACGACAAACACAAAGCGTTTGGGTAAGGCGTCTGCATCCCCGGCGGCATGGACTCGCATCGACTCAAGAAACGGAGCCATGGCGAGTGCACTTCCCCCCACTGAAAGCCCCTGTAAGAATTCCCGCCTTTTATAGCTCATCTGTCTATTGCTCATCATGTTTCTGCTCATCACCAACTACTATTATCTTCGGTACAGGAAAGAATCGGAACTTAATAATGATACCACGAGTGCTCTAAAACTACCGCCATTATCCAAATAGGCTTTCTCCGCCTCCACCAACGTCTTTGAGTCACTAAGCATTTCATTTCGCCCCATGAAATAACGGAACAAATAACGAATAAAGGTTTGCCTCGCTCGCGATGAATGACCTAAACGGTGCATCATCTCGATCCCGTCCTCTACCTCGCCATCCACATCTGGATCCCCCGAGAATGAAATTCTGCCCGCTGCATCCACTCGTCGTTTCGTAAGCTTTCCCTCTTTTAGTTTTCGTTCAAATTCACCATCACGCCGCATATAAATCTCATCATTCTCATCAAAATAATGATGAGAGCGATAACGCCCCCAGTCATCAAAGATCTCAAAGGGTTCTCCCAGCGGGTTAATCTTACGGTGACACTTCCAACAGCTCTCTGCTCGCAATGGTTCCATTCGCTGCCGAAGCGTTTTATGGGGATCCGTCGGTACATTGGCATCCACATCCGGCGGGACATCACCCAGCACACCTGCCAGCAACCTCTCGTATACCCAAATACCGCGATGAATCGGGTCGTTATCTTCATTAAGCGAATAGGCCGCCAACCAGGCCGGATGCGTTAATAAGCCTGCACGTTGCTCTTTGGGCATGGCCACTGGTTGCTCTACTGGCCAATCCCAGGTTTGCTCCTGATGCCGACCATTGCTGGATAGATTGTATGGCTCGATATAGATCAAGTCTCCGATCCCGTGGCTCTTCGAGGAAAATGGGTAGCTGGGATGTCGATTCAATCCATTTTCCAAAGCGAGCCTATACAAAGAAACCGTTCTCTCGGCATCGCGTTGCGCATCCGCCAACGCTCGCTCAGCCTTTTCAGGCATGTTTTCAAAATTGAAATCACGCTTAATTTGTTCACGTCGTTTTTCGACTTGGGAAGCCACAAAACCCGGATCTGTAATTTCACCTACTCTCAGCTCATAATGCTCGCGTGCGTATTCATTATCCCCTGGATGTGCGATGAAGTATTCGTTCGTAGTTAGCAGTTCACTAATAACATCTTCATCCTTCGCCAGAACGTACTCAATTAACATTCTCGCGTCGTGAATAAGCATCGTCGTATTCCATTGCGGGATTTTCTCCGCTCGCTGCCGACCCGTATCTTTGAAAACCGTTCCAGCACGATCAAAGCCGAAATATTCATCAAAGAATCGCATGATGCGCGGTAAATCTTTTCGCCACCAATGGCCTGCCGTGAGTTGTTCGTCCAGCATTCTTTCCACGACGTGAGCCACATCCTGTTTCGTATTCAGTTTGCCAGACTGCAACGCATCCCAGATCACTTCACTACGTTCCGGGGTATGGTCTGTCAGGGCGTACGCGAGTGAATGTGCCAACTCGTCCGCCGACAGATGTCGGCGACCGTGCTCATCAACATCTCCCAGCCCGAACTCCATTCTGTACATTGATTCCGAACTTAAGAAAATTGCTTTCACCGTCGTTTTAAATCCGTCGAGTTTTCCTCCGGTCTCAATGTTTCGGTGAAAGAACGTTAAATAACGATCCAATTCTTCCACCGTAGGGCGGCGACCAATAATGCGAAGAAATTCACGCTCGACCAGATGTCTACGCTCTTCCACTTTCAGCGGGGGTTCATCATTAGACAAGTCTTTAAACTCTCCACGCCGTTCTCGTTCCGAAAGAAACGTATTAGCCACCATCAACATCATCTGTACGGTGCTTTGATCCACTGTGGACGTGGCCGCATAGTCCCGCAACCCACGTGCCGAAGTCACATAAGTGTAGGGGCTCTTCGCATTACCCAGTCCCTTTTTAAGAAAAATCTCCGGACTGAAACGCCAAAGGCGGGAAGGGGAATAAGCGGGTGTATGAATGTGACCCGAAAAAAGTTCCTCATGATTGACCCAATTACCATATTCCGGAGAAAGAAGCTTCTTGCGGTAAACATCGCCTTTGCCCGCCACCACAAGCGATTTATTAATCCATCGGGTAACTTCTGAAACTTCGAGTGGCGAGGGTTGCGTTTCTTCGGCAGGTGGCATATTTCTAAATACCAATTGGTCAAGGATCCTTAACCATTGCTCTGACGACGACTCTGCCTGGAGGTCGTTACCGATCGTGACCAGTGAAAATTCTGCCGCCGGATCGTCAGCGCCATGACAATCGAAACAATATTTTATCAAGAACGGCTTCACTGTCTTCTGAAAGTCTTCGGAAGCGGTTGTCTGATTGGTAAAAAAGAATACCAGAACGAACAAGATAGAGAACGTACTGAAGAAGCCCGCTAACGGCAATGATTTGGCAGATTCTCGTGGCTGCATCTGCTCGCTATTCCTTATTGTTTACCCTATCCGTAAATATGACATCTCCACTAATTCTAAAGAAGGTGAAGTTGTGCGACAACATTGATAAAGATTGATATTATTGGTGGGTTGAGCGTCCCCCTAAAGAATGCCTTCACTTCTTTAAGGGGAAGTCGGAACGTTGATTGGTAGATCCTGCGGAACTCGAGTCTTATCAATGAACATCGGATTTCTCTGTTTGTTCTTTGAGCCAGCGGCACCATTGTATTCTCAAGTAAGCGACCCAGATGAGAAATGCCAGAACTGGAATCAGCAAAAAAACAAAAAGGACTCCAATGACGGCCCAATTGCCTGATTTCGAGAAACCATTGGCAATGA
>PAAT01000004.1 GCA_002698965.1 Rhodopirellula sp.
CGCCTTCTTCTTCGGCGACGCCTTCTTCTTCGGCGACGCCTTCTTCTTCGGCGACGCCTTCTTCTTCGGCGACGTCTTCTTCGGCGTCATATACCCAGTGAGCTTCTTCGATGGAGACATGACAAAGGCCTTTTTGCTCGTCTTGCAGGAGCCCTTCGACCAGCGGCACGGGCTGGTGCAATCGCTCTTGGACCGCGTCGAGCAGTTGGTGGGCATGAATGTTTTGATTTTTTTTTTTGTTGTCTGTATGGTGTCCTAAAAAAAAAACTCTGGCATACGAAAACAATAAAATCAGTTTTTGGGCTACGGCCGTAGAACACGTGGGAAAAAATTCATGCCAACATACTGGGTGGAGAGCTCCGCGCCGGCGACGCCTGGAAAATATGTTCACAGCCTTCCGAATGACGATTTCGTCATCACCAGCGATGTGAACATTTGTGATCTACTTACCTGCGACCATCTTAATCTCGATTTACCAGGGCGGCTTGGGACCTATGTGCTTCCAAACGACGCACGACTCACCGTCGCGTGTGCGCCGCACACTTTTTTCGCAAGCGAACGCTCCTTGCTGCGGGAAGGCGCCCGAGACAAACAACAAGTCATAGCGTTTACCGCCGATCTGCCCGCTTCCCTTTCATCAGACGAGTCGAGCGATGGGGACGAAGAGGATGACGAGCAGAGTGGAAGCGATGATGATTGCGATGAAGAGGCCGAGGAAGAGGAAGACTGCGACGACGAACCCCCAAAGTGATTCATCTACTTGTCCTCCTCCGAGTCCTCGTCCGAGTCCTCGTCCGAGTCCTCGTCCGTCTCCTCGTCCGACTCCTCGTCCGCCTCACTCGAAACATCCGCTTCGGCGTCCTCCTCGTCCTCGCTGTACTCGCCGTCGCTATCTTCGTCCTCTTCCTCACCAGAGTCGTCGCCATCGTCATCCCCGCTCTCACCGCCCACGGCAGCGTCCAACTCCTCGTCGGGCACGTCGTCCAAGACCATCTTCCTGTACTCTTTCGAAGCAAAGACTTCTCTGTCGTAAAACTGGGTCGCCTTGCGCTTGCGTTTCCCCTGAACAATGTTCTTCTCATCGATGTCCTGCAAGTCGTTGAGCGCCTTGTCATCTTCCGGCGCCGCCGCGTCGTCGTCGTCGACCACAAAGTCCACCAGCGAGCCGGCGTCGTCGTCCTCCCCAGAATCCTCGTCCTCGTCACCAGAAAGCGTCTTTTCGATCACCTCTTCGTCGACCGCGATCGCGTCCTCGGTTGCAATGGACATGCTCCCGCGACACAGAATCTCGGGATGGAGCGATTTTTGCACTACTCCGACTGTGGAAAGCGAAGTGCACAAACTGACAAAAGGCAAAGTTTTTTTTTTTAATTCCCTTTTCTTTTTTTTTTTATTTTGCGCTTGTTTCCGAAGATGTTTCTGTTGGGAAGGCGTGGCTTACAGTGTTCACAAGCTCTTGCAGCGAGGCTTTCATCGCGTCTGGCGTGTTCATTCCCAATGGTACGCGCGTGTCCACACGCAAATTTTCCCTTTTCAATCCAGGCAAAAGTTGATGCGCTAGTTCCATCGTACGCCTCGCATTGTCGCGTACAGACCGAAAGTTAGGACCCGAATCCTCGTCGTCCGAATCCGGAGGTGTCTGAATCGTGCGCATTAACGTCTCCCAGTCCTTTCCGGTTTTTGGGACCGCCGACATCCTTCCTTGTTTTTTTATTGATGGTTGGGTTGCCAAAAAAAATAAAAAAAACCTTTACAACGCAATCAAAAGATTTTTTTTTTTTTACTAATCAAACTGTTCACAAAACCAAGGCAAGACCATGCCTGCATCGATCGCATCCGAAAGCGTATCCAAATCAGCGTGAAAGTTGCCGGCACTGTCAAAGGCGCCGCCTCGTTTCATCCGCCGCAAAAGCTCTTCTTGCAACCGTTTCCGCGCAGGATTTTTCCATTGCAAAATGCAGTTCACGACGACACATGGCAGGAGCCATGGTCGCGGGCCGAACACCGCCAGCTCCGCAAGCGGCCAAGAAGCCTCGTCGAGCCACAGACTGTCCTTCACCCTTGGCCAACACGCCGTCCGCGTCCACTCAGAGGCGGTCGCGCCCGTAAACCCGTACGCAGCGAGGCATTGCGTCGCGCACATGAGGCAATTGACGTGTTCGAGGGTCATTGCAGATCGGTGCAAGCGTTCAAACGTGGCGTACAAGGCGTAGCGCCCGCGCACGTTTGTGTGCACAGTGTCTTCAAGTCGATACCTCCAAAACGCGGTCAGCCCGATTTTCACAAACGGAAGGCTGCCATCGTCAAAACAGACCGTCGCTAGGCTCGCTATCACTTCCCTCGGGACGTCGGGAACGGTTTCTGTTCGATTCAAGAGGGCGGCGGCGCCGGTCGCATCGCCGGTCGATATGACAAGTTTGGCTAACGACACAAAATCTTCCATTTTTTTTTTTTTTTTAATTCACCAAAGCTCAGAAACCCTCAATGTCCGTCTAGCCTCCACTCCTCGCCTTTGAGGCAGTCGGGCTCAAACTCGAAATCAATCGCCAGCGTGAGTTTGTTTCTTGCGAATCACGGCACTGGTGTCGCGGGACTTTAGGTTCAGTCACCGGTGGCGTACGAATGCATATTCTGCAAGGCGGTCACCACCTGCAGGTTGGCCAGGCGGTTGTCGGACAAATTCCCGTCGATGTGGTCGATCTCGAGCGGGTCGTCCATGCCCTTTAGAAGCCCGAACGCCACACCGATTGCACGGTGAGTAGGGTAGGCTTTGCCATCGACCTCGATGATTGAGTACCCGTCTGCGGCCGTAGGGTTCGACACGACACCCATGCAGCTCCCGTACCGGCCCATGGACGACACGTGCGCCGTGAGGAATGGGCGCCACTCTTCGGCGACCGATTCCATTTTTTTTTTGTTTTTTCTCCCATAAAAATAAAAAAAAAGGGGATGTTGTTGTTGGATCTTGGTGTACTCGTTCCTCTGGTGCCATACCTGTTCTTTTCAGACTTTATGCGCTTGATGCGTGCGCTGGGCCGCCAAGCGCGGAATGCCGACATTTCTGAAATAACCATTTTGTTTTGCCATCGTCTTAAGCTCCGAAAACATTATGGGTTGTTCGATCTTGCTGATCTTGTTCGATCCTCGAAACACCGCTGCGCAAGCTGTGCGTGCGTCACATCTGGTGTGATGCTTTCCAACACACGAATTGTGTGTCGTTCATGCGCCCAAGATGACACAAATTATTTTTGGATGGTCGATCGGCGGTTTTTGAAACGCCTGTTGCCGAGCCCCGGCGCCTACCCCCGGACGCGCGAAATTCGTAAGCGGTTTCATCAGCTATTGAAGCACCCCGATCGCATCACGAGCGCCAACAGGTATTTGTACTTTGCCCACCGAGCCAGAGCGATTATTGAAACAGCGGGGTGATCAGAAGGTCTAGGAATTCGGGTTTACGGCTCCTCACGACTTTGATTTCGTGCGGCTGGTCGAGCTCGCTCAAGACGCGTGCGGGACGGCGCGCCCCACCGCGCACGAGTTTGAAAACCTTGCCGTCGGTGCACGTGACTTCGTCGAGCGACCACTTGTTAAACAGCAAATCGGTGCGAAAACATTGCATTCGCTCCGCGATCGAATCGTTGACGCGTTCGTCGGCCAAGACGGCGTCCACGCTGTCCCGCAGCTTGCTGACGATCGTGTGCTCCGTGTCTTCTTGTGTTATAATTGCGCGTGCGGTTCTGACAAAGCAGCCTTTCTTTGTGAAATCGTCCAGCTTGTGGCGTGTCGACACGAGCAGTCCAACATGCAGCGGCCGGCGTCGGTGCATCATGCAAACGTGGACAATTACATTGAAAAATGGGCTGGCGTCCACGAGGTCGGGAATTTTGATGGTTGTTTCGAACGCACACTGTTTTGGAACCTGTTTCTTCTTCCACGAAAACGGACGGAGAACGCCCGTGCTAATCTGCTTGTGCAGGAGCGCGCCGTCGGTCGTAGCGTGGTTGTATCTCAGCGCGCGCAGGGACCCTTTCTTTTTGTGTTCTCGGTACACCCGCTCGTACGTTTTGTGCCACGTCAAGTTGGATAGAAACGCGGGCGTGTCGTAGATCAACCACGCAATTACCATGACGACACCGCCAGTCAGCAAAGCGAACAAATGTTTCATTTTTTTTATTTTTTTATTGTGGTTTTAAAAAAATCTTTTTTTAAAAAAAAACAACCGAAGCCAGATTTTAGATTTTAGCCGGTCACCAGCACTAGTGGCTCGCACTTTGCAAAATCCGCGGTGTACACGATGCACGCCAGAGTGTCCGAGCAGCATTTGGTGGGTCCGTCGCAGCGCGCACCGATGGCGCGCGAGCAGTTGGTCTCCAGGTGCGTTTGGCGCGGAGAAGTGTCCGACACGCCGACAGCTAAAAAAAACACGGCAGACACGACGAGAAACACCATGCCGCAACGGAGGAGGAACATGGAGGTCTCGACATTGCTTCGGCGACGGGCCGTCGCGGCTTCTTGATCTGCAGTGTCGAGCAGAGCGGCGCCCAGCGGTGAAATCATGCTGAGCCCCCCCTTTTTTTTTTTTTTTACTCCTCTCTCCTGCGGCTATAACTCTGTTTGTTGTTCTTGAGAGAGAGAGAGAGAGAGAGAAGAGCGGCCCCAGACGGACACTCTTGCGCAACACAAACCACAAGGTCTCAGAACACACATACGGAGTAGAAGTCGCGCGTCCACGTGTCGGTTTTGCGCATGGCGTTCGGGTCGGGCTGTGCCGAGCTGCGTTCTTTGTTTTGATCAGTTTGTTTTCAAAAGACAGACCTGAAAAAACGAGTCTCGAAATGACAGACGATGGTCCCATTGTTCGGTTTGGAAAATACGAGGCAATGGAAATGACAATGAGTGAAATCGCAAGAATCGATCCGAGTTACATTCATTGGATAAGAACCAAAGTGACGAATCGGCCCGAGCTTGTCCAATGGGCGGAAGCATGGGCCGAGACCCATTCACCTAAAATGTATGGGAGTCTCACCAGACGTGTGAAAACACTCGTTAGACACTCTCGGACGCAGAGGATTATGAGAGAGTGCAACATCGACAGGTTTTGCTTCACAAAATCACCTCTTGGTCTTTCCAACGGACTGTCGGTCTGTCTGCAGTATTTAAAGGCACACCATGATGATGGTTTCGGTTGCTTCTTCGACTACCTGTGTCGCCGCATCATATCTTTGCGCGTTGGCGTCACACCAAGAGATAGCAGAGCGGAGTTTGTGCAAGGTGAGATGGCGGCTGCTGGGGAGTTGCCATTGACCGACGAACCGCCTTTCTTTTGCGATCCGGACTATGATGTCTTCCAGAACAGGTCTGTGCCTACCAAGGACGCGCTCAAAGAGGTGTGCATGATCTCGGAGCGGCACCTACGCTGCTTCAACGAGAGCGACAAGGCCAAGCACGAGGCGCTTGTCGGTGCCGTGACCTCTCTGCGGGATCATGTGGACGAGTTGGAGGCATTGATTACGTCGACTATGATACCGGAGGACACGCACAGTGTTCGTCTCAACCCTGCGATGGGATGCTACGGCATCCCGGCGGATGCTGATCTCATGGTCGACACTACGATATGGGATTTCAAGACGGGGCGGGACGACGATGAACGCGACATGCTACAGCTGCTGGGCTACGCGGCACTTGCAGGTGTCCGGGAACAGCACGTTTCGCGCGTCGCAATCTTCAACCCTATGAGTGGGATCATGAAGACGTGCGACATTTCCTCGTGGCAATCGCAGGAGAAGATTGAGTTTCTCTGCAGCCTGGGGGGGAAACGAGATGAAACTAAAGAAGAAAAGATCGCACAAGAAGCGATTCGTGTGCAACGAGAGATTGCGGAGAAAGCGAGGCTTCAAAGGGAAGAAGAGAGGAGTAAACGTTTGAAGCGTTTGGCCGAAGATCGGGCATTGGAGAAGAAATTCGGTGAGTCGAAAGGCGGAAGATGTTTGAGCACGGTCATTGTGAAGGGTCGCAAGCGACAGTGTAAAAACATGGCGCGGCACGGCTCTGTTTGCATATGTCACGCACGGCATCTTGCAAAAAACTGACCACGTCGCCGACAAGTCCTTCCTCACCACATGACGGCGCTGTGGCAAATCTTGGTGAGAGTGGGGATGTCCACGCGCATGCGCCCCCACGTGCCGTCTTCGAAGCAGGTGCAGTCCTCCTCGTCGCAGCGGCCACACGTTTCCGTCGGACGCGTGTCCGGGTTGATTGTTCTTGTGTTTTTATTTCTCACTCGAACACTACTTCAAAAGCAGTTCCTGGAAAGCTCATCAACGCATCGATGGTCAAGGTGGGCACGTTCGGGACGCACATTTCGTTTCCGATCGGCTTCCACGCGTTGACGCCGCTGCCCATGACGCGGCCTTCGCGCGGCGACGTCAGTAGCGAAAGGGACCGGAGTCCATTCCGCACGACGTGCGCGTGATTGTTGCCGTCTGCAACTGCAGAATCTGTGGATCGGAATCCGTACCGTTCGGCATCGGAGTCGGTGCGTAACGTGCACATCACGACCAGCACGTCGTCGCGCTCCTCGTCGACGAAGATGGTCTCGACGCACGGATGCTGCTGAAAGCTCTGCACCGACACAAATAGGTTGTGCGAAATCGACCGCGGGCTTGCAGGCCGCACGATGAGTGCGCGAAACATCGTGGTCCGTCTCCAGTTTCGCATCTGCGCCTCCGACGCGGGGCTGTTTGCCAAGAAGAATGTGATGGCGTCGAAGGCGTGCATCGAGGTGGCCCGCGTGAGTCGCGTCACAAGGTTGAGCTCGTTGGCCACGATCGAGGGAACGTCGCTACGGACCTTGCGTTCGGAGGCAACGGAGACCGTTTGAGTCTCAAAATCCACGAGGGCATTGCGTTCCAGCACGTCTCGCAGGTCTGAGAGCATGTTTGAGATCGACCACTCCTCGCGGCAACCGAAGACGACCGTCAGAACGGTGATCGCGATGCCGGGGAACCGGCAGAGCAAGTGGTTTTTCAGCCCCATCAGGTCGCAGACCGCGTGGAAGCGATCCACACGGTGCATGAGACGCTCGTCGATGCCGTCGACAAGCCGGCGGGTGAATCCCAACGTCGCATGTGTGAGTCGCTCTGCCCGCGTGTCTCCGTCTCGTCGGCAGACTTGCACGTCCACGGGCAGTTTGCCGAAGACGCCCCGGAGGATCGCGACATGCTCACCGTCGACATCGTCAAATCGAGGATGAAATCCGGTGGCCGCGCGCACGGCATCGTAAGCGGCGACGAGCGTCTCGCCCTCTGCTTCGACCACCAGGTCGAGGTCGCCGCGCGCGTGAAAATGGCCCGAGCCTATGAGATGCCACGCAAACTGAGGATGTCGCGCCTGCAGTTCCTCGACGACCGGACGGTGCGAATGGGGGGGAGACGGGTCGGCCGCGCCGGGCGCGCGGTCCGTGTGGCGGTGCGCACCGCTCCCGCTGCCCCCGCCACCGCTGCCGCCGCCGCCGCTTCCGCCGCCGCCACACCCGCTGCCGCCTCCGCTCCCGCTCTCGTGGCCATCGGCGGCGAGAGCGGCGCGCCTTGCGGCGCGGCGCCGCGCGCCGCTGCGGCGGCTTCCGGGCGCCGCCTCCGGCGTCTCGAGGGACAGCAAAAAGATGTTTGCTTCGTCGGTGATCCGTGCGTGCTCCTCGTGGATCTTTTTCATCTCCCGGGAGGTCCGATCCGGGTTCAGCGCGAGCAGCCCCGTGGCCTTCTCGCGCTCCACGGCGCCCCACTCGCCGAGCGTGTCCACCAACAGGGCGACCAGCACGTCGGCGAAGACGGCGTGGCGGCTCACGAGCGCCATCACGTGCTTCGCCGGCAACCGCCGGAGTTGGCCGCGCACGTATCCCGATCCGAGCGCCCAGGCCCGCCAGCCGTCCTGGTCTTGCGCGACGGCGAGTATGCGATCCAGCCCCTTGGCCATGTCGCCCGGTTTCATGGTCGCGCTCTGGCGCATCAACAGACTCATCTTGTACATGTCGCGGAACGTGCAGGAGCTCGCGCACAGCGCCTCGGTGAATCCCACCGAAGTCAGCGCAATGAGCTCGTCCCTCAAGCCGAGGGCGTCAGACGCATTCCAGAGCACGACCGCGCGGGTGAGCGTCGGCACCGAGACGTCTATAATGACCTGGGCCACCTGGCGGGGTTCGGAGGGCGCGAGCGCGCGGACCACGTCAGCGATGCGCGTGGGAAGATCGAGCGTCGCCGCCTCGACACGCGCGTGCCGCGTGAACAGATCCGTATCGATCATGGGCGTCGCCGGATTGCACAGCGCGACGAGGGCCACATCGCCTGCGCCGGCGCTTCCCGGAGCGATCCGGGCGCGCGACCAGTACACCTTGCCAGGCCAATCATCAATGTGCATGAGCGTGAGCGGTTTATAGTCGCGTATAAACCGCTCACGTAGCTCGCGCCGGTCGCGTACCCACTTGATCACGTGCAGCTCGCTACCCTGATAGTGGAGCGTCATCGTTTCGGGGACAAAGGTCGCCGCGTCCATGCGGAGCGTGCGCGGCAGCACGCGCTGGAAGGCATCGTCCAGCTGATCGCTAATCGGAAGGTGAGAGCACGTGGGCGACAAATTCATGCGCCGCTCGCTGTGATTTCCACCCAGCCATTTCTTGACGTCCGAGAGCAGGTCGGGGAGCGCGGCGCGTTGGCGCGGGATCACGACGTTCACGTTGACCTGCTTTCCACAACGTGAAACTGTGCTGAGCGACACGCCGTTGTCGGTCTGGAAGATGATGGGCATCGTCGGAAAGAAGCACACGGTTTCCAACTTGTTGCCGAAGCACTGGTTGTTGGAAAACATGGACAGCAGACATCCCCACGCGATAGACTTCTCAACAGACTCCTCGTAATGAAGCGACCGAGTGATCAGCTCGATGAGCCCCGATACCAGGCGGCGCACCTCGGCCGGGGTTTGTGGCATCGCCAACGCGGAACCAGGGCGAGGAGCAACCGCCTTTTTTTTTTCAAAAAAAAAAACACAGGATGGAGAAAATGCGGAGATTGGAGAACCCCCCAAAAAAAAAAAAATGTCATGGTGGAGTTGGAGATTCGGGTCACCAACTCCGCTGCATTAAAAAAAAAACAAAGTTTACGGACACACGGACCCAACATGTGGTACGACCGAGTGATTGACGAGCAGACACTAACCCCCCCCGCACAGACTACCGCTCCGCGGCCGAGTCCGCCGGGCACACAGACCAAGGACGACCGCGGCACACCGCCACCTTCGACCGCCGTGTCCTCCGACTGGTCGTTTGAAGACGCGTGCGAGCACTTTGTCTCCGGGATTCGCGAGCTTTGCTCGCTTTCCCCGCAGCTAAAGGACCGGCACGCATTCGACTGGGACGACGTCCGAAAGAAGTTTCCGTTTGCGCTGTCCTCAGAGCTCGTTCGAGGCATCGGCGTGGACGCGTGCGTGGACCTGGCCATTGAGATCCTTACTCACTTTGATTCGTCCCCAACGGTCACCGCGCGCGTTCGGAGCCTCCGGTGCGCGTTGGTCCGCATGGCGGAGCTGCACCCGCGGACGATTTTCCCGGAGGTTTCCACCGAGTATGACTTTGACGAGGGATATGGTACTATTGTGCACTACCAAACGGAGTTTCGTCGTCTTTGCATGACTTCTCGCGAAGATGCGTTCGACTGGAGCCGGCTGTTGGATGAGCATCTTTCCTTTTTCGCCGATGACTTCGAGGAGCACGCTTCGATGTTCCGCCGCATGTTGACCGTGTGTGCGTCGTCTCCGTGGACCATTGCGCGTGTACGCCATCTTCAGTACGTGCTGCTTGTGGCCAAGAAGAATCAGTTTATCGATGATGCAGAAAATTTTCCCTTGGTGGACGAACGCCTCGCTCTAATAGACGACGAAGACCACGACGGGTTCGACAAGTTCGTGAAGAAGGCATCCCTGCCTCTCATCGGGGCGTGGAACGAGTGGTCGCTCGAAGAGGCATGCGCGCACTTTGTGTTTGGCATTCGCGAGCTCTGCTCCGACACCAAAGTGCGGAAAGACTCCCGTTTTGACTGGGCCGATTTGCTCAAGAAGTTCCCGCTTGCGCCGGCCGTGCATGTCGTCTCAGCATTGGGATTGGACCGTTGCACTGACACCCTTCTCCGCATTCGCGACGTGGTGGATCTGCCGCGGCTCGAAGTGCAGTCTAAAATGAATTCTCTGCAAAACGCACTGGCTCGAATCAAAGAGCTCGAGTATTGGAAGCTGCTCATCGAAAAAGACGACGAGTGTGAAGATGGTAAGGACCTTTACCACTCGTTTGGCGTTGAGATGCGGCGGCTGTGCATCTCTCTGCCGCCTTCCCAATTCAGCGCGTATAATCTGCTCAACGATTTCTCAGCCGCAGACCCGGGAGGGTCCGCTCGCGCGTTCGGCTTTGACACCAGCGTTCGAGTGCTGCATCGCATTCGCTCTGTGTTTGAATCGCTACTGTCGGTTCGTCATCACGCGCGCATGCTGCAAGAGATCCTTGTGGATATCCGGTTGAAAGAACTTGGTATGGATCCGGACAACGAATCCATGCACGCCTATGACCTTCGCAAATCCGTGAAGACTGCTGTGTTCCTTCCAGCGCCTTCCAAGGAGGCCACCCGAAAGGAGGTGGCGACGGTGGCGACCGAGACGACCCCCGCCTCGACCAGAACCATGGCGACGCAGACGAGGGAGCAAACGCCGGCGCCGGCGCACAGGCCTGCGCCCAACGCGGCGCCCAAGGCTGCCCCCATTGTGGCGCCCAAGGCTGCGCCCAATGCGGCGCCCAACCCGGCGTCCGCGCGCGCGCCCAATGCGCCGGCGCACAGGGCGGTGCCCAAGGCTGCGCCCAACCCGGCGCCCAACCCGGTGTCCGCGCGCGCGCCCAATGCGCCGGCGCACAGGGCGGCGCCCAAGGCGCCGCCGGCGCCCAAGGCTGTGCTCAATGCGGCACCCAAGGCTTCGGTGTTCACGGCTGCAGACGGCTCGCGCGTGAAACGCGCGTTCTGCGAAACGACGGAGGAGTGCATCAGCGACGACGAAGAGCACGCGCAATGCAAAGCCCTCCCGTCGGAGCACGAGCCAGACTCCGACTACCCGCACGATGAAGACGACGAGAACGAAAAAGCGTCCGTCGTCGCGCCGCCGTGCAAGAAGGCTGCGCGCCGCCCGATGGCGTACACTCGGGAGCAGACGGCGGCCAAAACACAGATCGAGGCCCGAGCTCGCAGCACAGGGATCGTACTGACCAGCCGGAACTCCGTCTCCGGGTTTCTCGGCGTCAAATACGACGCTTCGCGCGACAATCACGGCCTGCCGGCGTACCAACACAGTGGAACGTTTTACTCAACGGCCGAGGAAGCAGCTTTTGCACGCGCGGTGCAGCAACAGGCGTCGCACACTGCCTCCGGCAAAAAGACGGTTGTGCAGGGTTACGTCGTGGATGTCGACGGCGAGGCGCCTGAGAACCCATCGGCGCCGACGAGGCGCCGAACAATGATTGCAGAAAGCGACGAAGACTAATACGAATCATCCAAGTCCGTATCGCGAAGGAGCTCGGCGTCGGTGGCGCAAGACCAAAAGGTGTTGTTGAGCTCGAAGCAGGATACTGTGGTCTCGTCGGGACGAGTTTCGTACGTTGTCCAGGAGATTTTGGATCGAGAAACCGGTCGCGGACGACGATGGGGTGGACGATGCGTAAACGACAGCCAGAAAATCAAAAACCACATTTTGTGTTTTGATGAGTGGGTGGTGTGGGTTTGTTTTGATGTGGTGTGGGGTTTTTTTGAACCATTTAAAAAAAAACACGCGCACCGCTTGCGCACACGGTCTCAATGCCGACCATCATCGAAAAAAATCACCAAAGCTCCGAAACCTCAATGTCCATCCATTCCTCGCCTTCGAGGCAGTCGGGCTCGTTGGGCTCGGCGTACTCAAACTCGTAGTTGCCAGCGTGAGTGCGTTTCTTTTTTAGCACACCGATGATGCTGCCTTGTTTTAAGTCCAGCCGGCGCGCCGCATCGTGGGTGCTCTCGTACGTTGTCCATTCCTCGGTGCCGCGCTTACGAGCACGGACGGGCTTGGAGCACTTAAGGGCGCTTGAACGGCGTTCGGTGTTTGTGTCGAACGAGTGCCGGATGTTCTGGGAACGGGTCGCCGCACGGAGGTTGGAGAGGCTGTTGTTGGACGGGTTGCCGTCGATGTGGTCGATATCGCGCGGGTCGTCCGTGCCGTTTAAAATCCCAAACGCCACGCCGATCGCCCGGTGGATTAGGTACACTTTGCCATCGACTTTGATGCTCGAGTACCCGTCTTCCCTTGGCGACGGAGTCGACACGACACCTCTGCAGCTCTTGTACCGGCCCATGGACGACACGTGCCCCGTGAGGAATGGCTTCCACACCTCGCCGTCCAAAGACTCCGGCTCGTTCGCTTCGGCTTTGACGAACTCGTAACCGCCCGTGTTTTTAATCTTGCCAGCGACCACCTTACTGATAGCTCCTGGATTGAGCTTGAGCACGCGCGCCGCCTCGCTCGTCGACGCGTACTTGACCCACTCGTCCGACGAGTCGACTTTCCGGCCTAGGACCGGCTTGGACATCTTGAACGCGTTCGACTTGCGGGACGTGTTCGTCGCATACGAGTGCCGGATGTTCTCGGAACGGGTTGCCCACTCCAAGTTCTCTAAAAAGTTGTCCGACGGGTTCCCGTTCTTGTGGTTGACATCGTTTTGGCCTTCCTGACGCGGCAGCTTGAAGACGATGGCCATGACCCGGTGGACAGAGTAGGTTTTCTTTTGAATTTGGACGTTCGCGTACCCGCTCGGGTGCGGACGGACCGTCTTGACGACGCCGAAGCTGTCCTTGTACCGGCCGTGCGACGAGATCTGCGGTTTCCCCATTTTTTTATTCGTTTTCCCACTTTTTTTTAAAAAAAAAGAAAGGGGGACGCGCGGCTGAAACACTCTTTTTCCACTTTTTTTTTACCAAAAAAATAAAAAAATGAACGCGACTTGTCTACGCCAAACAAATGTTTTTTCGCGAGACAACGTGTGCGCGTTTACCAAAAAATGTGGTGGAGCATTCCACCGGATTTTGAAAGTGAACGGTCCTCTGATGATCTCAGAGCGGGCTGTGGGACCTTATTATCTCCCAAGCGGTAGGCCCGATCTTTTTCGAAGATCACAAAATGAAGAACTTTGTTTCAACGCGCCGGGCGTGGTGCCCCAGATTCAAAATGCATTTGTCTTCGCAGTGGCGGTGGAAAATTTTGCTCATTTCGTGTTTGACATGCTTCC
>PAAT01000005.1 GCA_002698965.1 Rhodopirellula sp.
CAGCGTGCACTCTAGGCGCTTAATAACCGCCGGTGACTCGAGCGGTTATTCTTCCAAATTTGGGTTGTCCGTTTTGGTTGGCTTCTTTATTACCCCTCCCTCCCCCCCCTTTTCGCGTCTTGTCGTAACGCGTGGCAAAGCGGCTTTCCGTGCGCCACGCATCGTGATAACCCTCTGTAAAGCACAAGCAAAGGGTAGAACGAACCCAAAAGACCCGTGCGCATGTCGGTGCGGTCGCCGGGGACGGACGCGGTCTTTGAGCGGCGTCCCGCGACGGCGCTGAACCGGCCGCCGCGGCTGCAGCTCGTGCTGGCCGCGGGCCACGCCGCGGAAACCGGTGTTCAAGTCGGCAAAAAGACAACGGGCAAAGACATGGCACCAGATGACAAGATTTTAGAAGAGAAAGACAAGCAACAGAAGGAACGTGATGAGAGGCTCAAGGGCAGCATAGAATCGATGACAAAGGAACAACTAGAGGCCGAAATTGCATCGACTGCGAATGCTGACAGCAAAAAGAAAAACGAAAAGAAGACAAAGGCTAGATTAAATGAGCTGAATATTGCTCTTCTTAAAAAGAAGATTGCAGCAAAGCAATACCAAGACAGGACGAAAAAGGAAGAAGCGGAACTTATGGCAAACATGAAAGAGCTTGAAGAGCGTAAGAAGAAGAGAAGCTTTTGGAAAAAGATGACAACTTTTGATGCAAGCTACGACTTTGACCTGGACGACGAAGACTACGTGCCCTTTTGAGGCGCCTGTGCCATCCCGAGCAGCGGCATCTGCGACACGTTGTTTGCCTGGTCGGCGCTCTTTAAGAACTCCACGCCGTCGCTGCCGTCGAATGTGAGCACTGGACCTGTTGAGTAGACTGGGTTCGTGGGTCCGTAACCATATCCGGGATCATAGAAACCCGCGTTGTCCTGCGACTCTGTCGTTTTTGTTGTCGTTTTCGTTACCGATCCGTCCGCGTTCACAGTCTCGGTTGTAGTCTCCGTTGTCTTGGGCTTACAACAGCAAAGGTAGAGAAGGTAGATGATGACGATCAAGACTACTATGCAGACGATGCCAATGAACACGTTGGCGACGATGCACTCTGTTTTGCATTCTTCGCGAGGCGGCGGTGGCGGCGGTGCGGGGGGCATGTAAGGACAGACGTCGCAGCCCGTGTCGCAAATATCACAGTCGGCATCGCAACCGCGGTTGCAGATGCGAATCAGAGCGCCGGGCCGCGTGTCGCAAATGTCGCAGCCCGCGTCGCAGCCACCGTCGCAGCTGTGGTCGCAGCTCATGCCGTGCGGGGTGCCCTTGTCAAAAAGGCCGGTATCATAGATGTAGGCATTGCACACCGCTTCGCCGAGCTGTCGGCCGTCGTCTTCGTCGCTCTCGTTGGACCTGGATGCCTGCTCTGGAATACGAAAGGCGACCACTTTTGGTACTGCGAGCAGGAGCGCCAGCGCGCATCGCATGTGCGCAATAGCACACTGCACGCTATCTACGCGTCTGTCAATCACTCGATATGACCAAAGAAGACATTGCCCTATTGAAAAGGCGTGGCCGTGTGCCAACGTCGAGAATGGACCGGTATCAGTCACAGACAAGGAAGCGGCGCAAGGCGGTTCTTCCCGGGACGACGGAGCTGGCTTGGATTTTCACGAGGGAACAAAACGACACCGCTGCCACGTGGACCGTCGTTGGGTTTTGCGTTGCGTTTGCGTCGATACTGATCACTGGCATAGCGACGCTGGCGCTTTCCGAAGTCGCAGACGTCCGGTTCAACGACCTTGACAGCTGGATTGACGACGACGCTGTGCAGTGTCTTCGCGTCGCGCGGCGCGCCGACTACGCGGTGGTGTTTGTGGCCATCGGGTCGCCCGTGCAGCACTTGCAGCTGTTGCTGTCCATCGGCGAAGCCGTCGACCCGGGAGATCCGGAGGCGCCTGCAATGAACCTTTTTAGTGAGCGTTTGCACAAGTCAACGAGCATGCGGTGCACGCCCTTTAGCCCCGCTCGGGAGTACAGCGAAGACTGCCAAGACTTGGCATTGATCTACAGCAACCGAGACTCGCAACGCTTCATCAAGACGAGGTTTGAGTACAAGAATCGCGAAATAGCAGCCGCATACGAGGACGACGCCTACCTCGCTGGGCTGGATGGGACGCTGCGCATGGTGCGCGGCAGCGTTTACTGGCTGACCACGACGCACGTGTGCTTTTCGAATCAGCTTGTTGACGTGGCCGGCGCCATTGAAGCGGGCGCGATGCCGTACGCGTACTCCGCAACCACCGGTAAAGCGCAAGCAAACGGCGGCGACTTGCACGACCTTGCCATACTCCGAGATACGCCCGCGGCCAAGGGGTTTACAAACTGCGGCGCAAACCTTTTGGGCACGGTGGACTTGTTTCCGACGCGCGCTTCAGCGGAGCGTATGTATTGGCTTGTGCTTACGACCACGTTTGTCTACGAGTACGCAAACGACGTGCTCAACGCGCGGCGAGAGGTTGTGGAGGTTGGAGAAGCGTGCGCTGCAACGCGCGCCGATTTGGAACGCGTCAACGACATGTACCGGCTCGACTGCGCATCGCACAGTCCTTCGCGCTGCCGCACCGACCCAAGCGTGCCGTTTCGACGCGTTGCTCAGGCTCGCATGCGCATAGACATCGACGTCAATGGCTTGGCGTCGCTGGTCGCCGAGCAGACACAAGCGCTGTCGGCCATCCCATATTTGGTGTCGTACTCGCGCGGTTTGGTATTGGCGTTTGGCCGCTTGCTGATCATGCTGCTCACTGCCGCGGTCGTGTTTGTACGGGGCAACCAAGACGCGACATCTAACAAGTACATGCTAATTCACGCACTCGAGATTGTGCAAGGCCGTGCGCGCGGCAAGGCATTGATGACGTGGCCCTCGCCGACGTGGTGGACGGCAGGTGCCGACTTGGCAATCACGCTCGTGGCACTCACATCTCGTGCTCTCGTGCTCGGATTTGGAGCAGAGACGTTTTTAGCCGACCACTTGACAAGCGTTGTCGTCTTTGAGTCGATCGGGTGCTTGGCGTCGCTGATTCACGTTGCGCTGCGCGTTGGCGCGCTGGAGCGCAACTTCAACGGCCGCGCGGTGGAGGCGCCACTGACAAAACTTGCGGGGCCAATGTCGCTCGTCGACGTGTCCTCCGCGGTGCTCATGCTCTTTTCCGACCCTCCTCTGCTGTCCACCCACGACGGCCGATTTGCTGCCGTAGGCCGGTTGCTCATTGCCATTTTGATATCGATTTCGGTCTTCTCGAGATGCATATTTTCAGTCTGCATCTGTGCGTTGATGGGGTCGTCTGTCAAAAACGACTCCGAAAAGTACAAGGAGATGTCTGGGTATCGATCCATATTGACTACTGCGGGCATTCTATGGCTGGTGCAAGGCATCTGCGCCAGCGCGTCGCTGTGCGTTCTCTTTGTCAACCCGGCCACCTATGCCATCACGCGGATGCAGGTTGGCGACGTTTCCATTGTGCGCTACTGCCTTTTTTTGGGCATGGTCGCGGCCGGGTTGCCAACCCTGACCAAAATTTCCTTGCGCGTCTTGGAACATCAATGCGCCTTGACAGGCCGGTCTTGTGATTAGAATGTTGCTGCGTGCTTAGTTTTAAGAGCGCGTCCCATTGAGCGTCACCCAGCAGAGGTTTGAGCACGGGTCGGTGCTCAAAACGACACCCGGGAATGTGCCGGGTGCGCCAGAGCCAGGCGCCCCACACCATCCACGCGGAAATGCAAAAGAGCCAAAACATGGTTGGTTTAACACAGATAATACCCAATCACACCCCAGGGCACGAGACTACCAATTATTGCTACGCTTAGCGCAAGCGGAGACGCCACTTGTCCGTATGGAATTGCACTTTGCGCTGCAAGCATAGAAATGGCCCACGCAAACAGCGCCCCCACTGGAGTGGCGTACCACCACACCTTGAGCCACAGGGTGGATACCTCGGGCAGATTGGGCTCGTAGCGCGAGCCGACGAGCGCGGCGGAAAAGAAAAAGCTGAGACAATGCTGGGTAGACCACTGCATTCCAAATGCCGCCCACGACTTTTGGCCAATGAACACGTATCCACCGTCATAAGATGCGCACAGCCCAATCGACGTGAGAGTCAGCACGAGCTGTATGGAGGTCAGCGCGGAAATGGAATGGGCGGTTACCATGTCCACTCGGTCTGCCACCTTGTTTTTTGAGCACCGCGAGTCGTACAATACAAAGGCAATACACATGGTGATGGTCAGCGTTAACAAGAGAAGCAACGAGATGAGAATCATCCAATGAGTCAGGTAGGTAAGATCAAACCCGTAGATTGATCCGGTCTTGTTGATGACGTGCAACACTAGGCCTGCAGAATGAACACCGGTTGCAATCCACGCGGTTCCAAACCATGCAAGCGGAATCGAAAAGTAGAGCAGTAGCACCTCGACGGATTCAATCAAAGCGGTTTCGTCGGCCGTAAAGGTGACCGTGATGAGCGCCACAATGGATGCAAAGACGGCGGTCCACCCTGATGCATTGGAAGCCGACTCAACGGCCAGACGCCCTTCTTCACACTCGTAGTCGTCCTTGCACCCGTGAAAGTATACAGAGCGACTGCGACACCGCCGCGTATAAGGAAAGGCAAAGAGGACCAGCCCAACAGCACAAATCCACAGACTGGCCGGGGTCCCATTGGCGAGGTGCAATCGTCGCGCACGCATGGTAACTGCGCAGACGTCGGCACCACCGTCGCAAGCGGCTTCTCCAAATATCGCATCCAGATCACCAACTCGTGCGTAGAATACCACCTGTGCCACAAACGCACCCGTGAATACCAATATGGACATCATACCCAGAACGCTGCTCACGGAGGAGCAACCGTATTCGTATATGAGGTCGTGGTTTAGAAAGACGATCACGGCCGCAGCAACGCAGGAAATACCACCAAAGACGAGTGCAGAAGCCACGACGTCGTCTGCCATGGCATACCCGCGCGTCTGAAAGTCTTCGTGCGATTCGGTGAATCGGGCGGCCGCAGCAGCGTGGGATGAGCCCGCGCGCACGACTCGCGCCCCGGCGTATGCGAGCAACGCTGCAGCCAATGCATTCATGTTTTCGCGCTGGCCTTTGTCGTCGTAGCCCTTTTCGCCCAGCTTGGGCCCCGACTTGGCAAAGGCCACAATAATTGCCCATCCACCTACAAGGCAATAAATAGAATCTGCCACCCTTGGGAACAGCTCCTGTTCGTGTAGGCCAAAGATTGCCACGATCATGAGAAAGAGAAAGGTCAGCCCCCGCTGCTCGATAAAGTATCCAGAGTCTACTGGAGGCGAGGCGAGCGCGGAAATCAAGACAAACGCAGTCACGCGCAGCGAGGACGGCACGTCTGCAATCACAGTCGTCGGAAGCGACGACAGCGCGTCCAGGCAAATGGCATAGGCAAAGATGCAAGCTGCAGTAGACGTGTTGGCTTCAATTTTGCATTCGGTGGACTGGGTTGCGCTCATGTCAGCTCTGCGAGTGTGCCACACTAACGTTGTTAAATACACACACGCAACGCAGTGTTACGCCCACACTCTACTGCTACTTCTATTCACCATATGTTACTTACGTTTCAGAGAGTTTGAGATTTCCAAGCATCTTATTTGCAAATGCTTGTTTGTCGTCTTGGCTGGTATGCTGCCAATTTTGAAGCATTTGAATGATCTCTGCTTCTGTGACAACACTGTTCTGGAACTTTTGCTGCAGGTCGTCGTCCGTAAGATTCATATACTCTTGCATCATGTAAATAACGGACGTGTCTGATTTGTAAGTAATGTGCATGTTGATGTGCTTCATCAAAAATACCATGGGCCGTATGCGAGTCGAATAGTGCTTCGCATACATCTTCCACGAAGCCGGGTGCTTTTGATCGGCGTAAGTCTTCAGATCTTTCATGAACCGGTCGTTGTCCTCGTAGTCTTTCAACATGCCCACGAGAAGGTAGTGTTCCACGTAAAACCTTGCTGCCATTCCCACCGTTGTCATGTCGTGTGTGTTTTTTGCAACAACCTCCTTGCCCACGTTTCTCTTCGACGTGAGCCGTGCGTTCTCCCGCCACGTCGACGCATTTAAAAACTGCTGAATACGGTGGTCTTGTTGGGTGTAATCAATCATCTTGCCGATCGCGTTTTTGATATCGTCCGTGTACCACATCTTGCGAATAACATCATCGTAGGAGACGCCTTCAAACCGAAGCCAACAGCCCATGAAGAGCATATTGTAAGCCCAAACAAAGTTGACAGACTTGTCGTTTTCGATTCGTGGGCAATTGTCCAAGTCGGTCAATCTTCGCGCACCTGTGTAGTCAAGGTCGACTGCCAGAACATTCAGATTGGAAGGGTCCCATTTGGGACCTGTGCCGAATAGGTTCTTGTCGGCCTTGTTGTCCATGTAGTTTGCAGGTTTGCCGTCAAGGAAAACGATGCGATTCCTTGACATTTGAAAGACCGTGTCCAACAGCCTTTGCAGATAGACGGCAATGTTGTCGTTGTTTGGCACTGAAAGTGTGCCATTAGGTCCCGCACTCTGGCACATTTGGTACATTCTCACGTGAAGTGTCTTCTCCAGCCTTTCAATCAGCATGACGGCGCGGTAACCACCAGGTCTTCGATACGTGTGTGCCATTGCTGCAATCCCCGGTCCAAAGTTGTACTTTGCGCCACAAAGCGAATTCCAAGCGTTGCGAAGCGCTTCCCCCTGTTCAAGCTCAGATTCTTCACCGTTTAATGAGCAACGCACAGCGCCTTGTGCAAGCTTGATGCCCAGCGTCTCTTGGAACAGATTGGCAACTAACTCGTTGCCTGGGATTGGGGCGTCTTCGACAAAGAACCAGACCACATTAAATACGCCTTTTCCTCCAGGGTAGATGCCTTTTTGAGCAAGGTCCATTGGATATTTTATAGACTCGTGCAGACGCGCGTTAGTCACCGCTTCGTGCTGTTGTTTCGTGAGATCCACGAGCTGGGCAACGGTGCTGGCGAGTTTGAATGAGATGCCCGCCTGATGATGAATCGGGTCTGTTGTCCACCTTTCGATCTGCGCGGCAGTAAACTCGAACAGCTTGTTTTGATGTGCCCATAGAATCACATCGCTGTGCAATTGTGCGTTGGCGTCGTCCAACGAATTCCAAAATGCCAGCCCGTCGCCAAAACTGTTGCGCCTCATGCGCAAGAGCTGCAAGCGTTCAGGATTGAGTGCCTCAGTAAGAAACTCTTTTGGGCTGTGCATCTCAAAGTGATTCTTGTCGTTGCTGTGCCAATCGGCGTTGTTTGTCACAAACTCCTTGAGGCAGGGGCCCAAAGTTACGGAATTGGATCTTTGTCGTTTGCTGCTCGGAGGTTTGAATGTACGGACCGGCGTTTTGGACGACGGTTTGTCGCTCGGCGAGTCGCCCAGCGTTACCTGAATCGGCAAAGGCGGCTTTGCTGGGTTTTCATGGGCTCGGTAGTAGTTCCAACCGTCCTCTGCAATCGTTCGGAATTGGGTCCCGCTCTTCATCTGATTGAACCACTTTTCGTATACACGATCTGGAGTTGGCCCCAGCCGGATCTCGGGCTCTTCTTCGTCTGTTTGCTCCAAGTACGGATATTTGAAGCGGTATTGCTTTGTGAACCGAAGAACCGCGTCGTCAAACTCCTTTTTAAACGCCTCGTCGACGGTTTGGTGTTCGAGAGGCCGCTTCCGTAAGTTGATGATCCTGTCGCACAAAACCCACAATGCGGCTTTTGGATACACGCGGTTCTCCACTTTGTTCTGTTCGCGCCCCTCAACCGTGATCAATTCTTCTACGGCCGACTCCATCTTTTTGAGGTATTGGTCGTAGTTTTTATTGAACTCTGGGTGTTTGATGGGGCAAACATGCTGACCCGACTTCTGGAAGTAGAGGTCCGTCAAAATTTCCTCAACCAATCCTGCCACTGTTTTCACATTCCTGTTGTGCGGAACGGACAAGGCCATCTTGCTGCTTTTTGTGCTTGCAAGAATGTGGGCCTTTCTCAATACACAGTATCGTAAAACACACGCACAACTTGTGGTGCTCTAGCTTTTTCGTCGCCACGCGGAGTATATGGCCACGCGTGGTTGCTTACGTCAGTAGGCGTCCATTGAGAGTGCCAGAGATTGCTTAGAAAATGTTAAGCAAAAGCTCTGGTCTACCAATGCGGCGCAAACACAAGCAAGCAGTGGTTGAAAAGAATCCAAGCACGCTTGGCGACTTGGGAGATGTCGTCATGTGCAACAAAGACCTCGTCAACCGAATACTCGCCGAAATGTGCTTGCTGTGCTGGCAAGGGGCAGACGAGCTTTCAACGCCGACCGCGCCCGGCAATGACGTGTCGGTGGCAGAAGCTTGGGCATTCACGAGCCATCTTCGCGCCGAATTCGGCGAGTTTATTCTGCAAGTGACAAGGTTTCGCAAGGTCAACAGGTGCGCAGCAATGGAAGCACAACAGTTTCTAAAGAATTGGACAACGGCAGAATTGGCCAACAGGCTCATCAAAAAGAATCATGTGCTGCAAGAGGCTCACAGCATGGAGAGCCAATTGGAAACGAATGAGTGGGACGTGCCGTTGGTTCACAAAAGCCCGTTGGCGGCAAGCGCAGTCACCGGCTTTTGCCCAATGGTCGAAGAGGTCGTCTACTACAATACGATCTCTTGCGCGTTTCCAAAGAACAGCATCATATCGACACGTTCAAACGTCCAGCAACTCAGTTGTGGTCTCGTCCCGGCGGAACCACAAACTTTCTTTGCCATGATGAAGGGGCTGTGCATGTGTTGCGCGTCGCAACCTGGCCTTGCACACAAGAAGCGTCTATGCAGGCGGTGTCAATTTATACCGAGAGAAGTTGGGTTCCATCCCCCAGAAACATATTATTACAACGAGGCAATGTTCATGCATCCATACAACTTACACTTTGACGCCTATGAACAATCTGGGACGAATGTCTCGCCTTGGTTCATGGCAATGCCGTTTACCAATGAATCGCACATGGTTACCATTAGGATTCACAGCTGGAAGACAACCCCCCACGAACTGTGGCGAGGTGGGCATCCAGGACTAGACTTGGTGCCCATGGTCTACAAGAAAACTGGTCTCTGGATTGGCGTCCCTTCATTGGAACAAATGCAAGACAAAGACAACAACCACGTCAACGCACAGGTACGCGTCTTTGGTTGCCAGATCTCGCTGCTCGGGCAACGCCGAAACCTCGCAGAAACGCAAGCTCAGCACATATTGCGCTGCTTGGCTACCGTTCACAACTACGAGTATTTTCTAAGCATCAAACGGCTGTTTTGTGCTCGCATACTTTCAGAGTCCATCGCCATAGGCAAGTACCACGCCAAGCGGGAAGCTAGCATTGACAGAAGAAACGTCTACTTTTACAAAAAGGGAGAGTACGAAGCCGAGCAACTCTTGAAAGCATTTCGGTCAGTCTACTTTGCCGTGCCCTTGTTTCCTCTTGAGCACATTGCTCAATACGTCTACCTGCCTTACACCGAACACATGGATGACAAAGGAAACGTCGACAGTTTAACCACAGCAAAGAAGGCAAAGGTTGACATTGTTACCGACGGAAGTTTGGAGAGCATCTTTCTTGGCAAGGTGACGCCCGGAAGTTCGCTGGACCACGGGTTTCTGCTGACAGACTTGATCGAGTGTGGCAAGCTTCTGAGCCTGAAACACAAAAAGGCGCTCGCAGAGGAGGCAGAGGCCTTTCGAGAGGAAGAGCTCGAGCGCCGAACACGACTCCTTTTGTGGTTTGATCACTCGCGGTGGAAGACAACGTTTACGGCCAGCAAGTCTGAAAAGCACTTTGAAGGATTGCACGACATTATCAAATGCTGGACCTTTGGCTGCCAAACGCCAAACCCGGGCGATGTTATGACCGACAAGTGTCCAACAAACAAGGAGCGCGTCGAGATGCTCTTGCGCCTCAAGCACATTCGCAACGTCTACGACTTTGAGCGAGCCACACCCGAACAGAAAACCATCATGACCTCTGGGAGTATGGTTCCGTACCTCAATGCCAATGCCGAAGAACAAGTCAAAACCATGGCGCGCGCCTTGCTGATTCTTCGCCCCTTTGGCTATCCAGACAACATACCCAGATGGCTGCAAGACGACCGTTACGGCATCAGAGCATCACTCCTGTATTTCGTCCGTCTGCACCTGACGAAGACGCACGAGATGTACACGCGTGTGGACGCCCAGCGCGTCTTCAACGACACGCCGGCATACGTGCCCGACTCCGACTTGTCCGGCATGCAAGTCCTCAAAGTCGACTCGCCGGACGCTCACATCTCCACGTGGCTGCAAGTCTTGATTCACCGAGCCCCGCCCAACAAGTCGACGCCGTGGCCTCTGCAACTTCACATTGATCGCGTCTACTGTCCGTACGGCAGAACCGCATTTACCCGAGACAAGAAGGTATCGCGGTACTGCACTCGCGTCTTGTTCAAACTCCAAAGCGGCGAATCGCACGTTCTCTATGGAACCCTCACCGTACCGGCGTTACACCAGCTTTTCATGACTGAAGCGCGAGTGATGAAGGAGATGAAAAGCGCACGGGAAATGTTTAAAGAATACGATGACCTGCACGCGCTTCACCCCAACGTTTTGACGCAGAACACCAACATTGAACAGTGGCTGAACACGAGCAGACGAGCGTGCGGCGCCTTGAACACGTGGCTGAGTCTAGACAACGAACAGCTTCGTGAGAAGCAGCGGCCGCTGGCATTCTTCCAAAATCTGTTGCTTGAAGGTTGGCACTCGCCCGGCGAAGGAAGCAACATTGGCCTGGTGGACATTGCCCGCCGGCACGACGTCACGCTGCGCAGATACAATTCAAAAAACCCTTTGCCGCCAGGAGCTCGTGTCGTCTTGAGCACAAGACGCCAGAAGAAGCACATGCACTACGACCCGCCTAGAAAGCCCGTGCTGACTTCCGACCACAAGATACAAAACTTTTGCGAAAACCGTGGATACGAGCAGTGCGTGTGCTCAAAGAAATGCACCTTTTCTGGCGATCGCCCAAAGCAGTGCGTGTTCGGCAGCAGTGCTGAGGTCAAGTGTAGGCAAACCACGCTCAACACGTTTCTGTCGAGTGAATAGTTGTGATTTGTTTTTGAAAAAGAAGACCACTCACCTTCTACCCGCAACAAAGTTTGCAAACGCGTTCCGCATCGCCGCTTTAGAGTCAAAGCGGTCCACACTCCCCGTCTCGGGATCGAAGCGCTCCAGCCAGAAGGCATGCGGGTCTGGAAGCTTGGCCTCGAGAATCGTGCCGTTGCGCAGGCCGTGGTGCACGTCGCCCAAGAGCTGCTCCAGCCCGACGCGGTCAGCGAGCGCCGGCAGCGTTCGCAGCTTGCGCCGCGCGCGCTCGCGCCGGTCCTGCTCGACGTTGCCCAGCGGCGTGCGGCCACAGTCGGAACAGTCAAATCCGGGTTTGCACGGCGTGTACGGCTGTTTGCCGCAGCCACCGTAGGTGCCCGACGTGACAGTGGCTTCGTCGGTCTCGCACTGGTGCGCGAAGAGTATAAAATAGCTACCTGCCGGTTTGCCGATGGTGCTTGGAAGGCCGTCTTCGCCTGCGCACAGGACAAACCAAAGCTTCAGGCAAGGCACTAAGAATGCAGGAGTTGGTTCAAAAATCTTGGCATACAGAAGCTGTTGTTTCTGAAGAAAGTAGCTGTTGGGCTGACGCGCGGCCATTGCCAAAACTTGAGGTTTTGATCGTCCGGTGTATCGTCATAGAGGTAGAAGTAGTATTCAGAGTCACGATCTGCCCAAATCGCCTGAGACCAGTCATCGCAGATGTCGTGGCTTCCGTCCTCCGCGCACACATTCGGAGGAGGAGCTCTGGGCACGGCCGGCGGCGCCGGCGGTGGCGTCTGGTAGGGCGGCAAGGGCGACGGATTGAAATCTGGCGGCGGCGGCGGCTTGGGTGGCGGCGGCGAGGGCCATGTCGGCGCGGGCGGCATTTTCGGGAGCGGCGGCGGCGGCGGTTCGGGCCGCGGACTTCCCGGTGGCGGCG
>PAAT01000006.1 GCA_002698965.1 Rhodopirellula sp.
GGACTGAACTGTGGTCACAGGGTTTGCCTTCATCACGATTCCGGTGAGGATTTCCTGGAGTGGTTTGTCCTCCATGACAAAGTCGCGAATCGCCTGGTTTCGTGTAATGCCTTCATCCATTAGGTCATTCCCATCAATTTTTATATTGAATTCAAAAGGAAGCCCACGAATCGAACTTCGGACGTCCATCGCAATATCAGCAATGGCTAGATTTAGGTCTTGTTGCGGAATATCGACAGACATTGGTACGTTCAATAGCTCGTTGATATTTTGGGGGGTGGTGGTAGCCGTTGGAATGCCGGGAACTGAACCGGCTCCGGCTTCGGAAGCCAGACTAAGTTCGCTGGCAAGCAATAGGTTGGGGGCAGCTTCGATGGGTAAAGCAATGTTCAGCACTGGGGTTTGATCTTCGACTTGGATTCGAGTTTGTGAATGCAGGAATCGAATCATGGCGGGGAAACGGAAGGCCAACGCTCGCCAGTGCTTCGACGGATTAATGTCGACAATGTAACTTTCAATTCGTTCTGGGATTTCATTCATGCGATCACGCATTTGAGTGATGAGTTCACGTTTGTCGACTGTTAGGCCGGCTGACATTCTGGCTTCCACGTAAAAAACCTGTTCAAAATGAAAACTGACGAGCATTGCTTCGAGTCCTTCCCCGAGTAACCATTGCAATGGTTCACGGACTTTCTTGGGGTCGCCAAAGTAAAACGTATTACCGTCCCGAAAAAGTGAAGTGAACAGGAAGCTGGGGGCAAGTAAAACATTGATATGACGTTGGTTGTCCGAATGTTTAAGCAGTTGTGTCATAGTGCGACGAAGTAGAGGCGGCTTACCTCCCCATTCGAGCGTTGCCTTTAGGGAGGAGGCTGACCCAAATACGAGTACTCCGTCCTGTTCCGGAATCAAGGCACGATACTGTCCCACCTGAAAGATAAGGCCGTTTTCGGTTTCTTCGGAATCCGGGTCACCAAGTAAGCCACTGCGTGTTCCGCGATCGAGGGCTTCAGACAGGTGGACGACCATGTTAGGTGTAGTACTCTGCCCCTGTTCATCCTCAAGCCAGCTAAGAATAATCCGATCGACTTTGTCGAGTGCCACACCGGTTGCCGTTTCAAAGGTCGAAATTGTTGATGAGACTTGAGGGCCAAATGCCTGCAAGACGGCCAGTCCGTTTTCCGTGGTGAGGAGGTCGGCGATGTTGATAGTGACAAACAATTGAGCTCCGGGAGGCGTCCAGGCTAAATCGACTGGATCACCGTCGGTTGGAGATGCCCATAGTGTTTCGCCATCGTCCTCAATCAGCAATACACTACCTACGGTTTCGGTGGACGCGTCTTCATTGTTATCTGTCTCGTCGTCCGTATCTTTAGGAACAATTGGGGCTTCTGGATTCGTCTTTGTGACTTCTTTAGTAGTATCACCTTTGTTACGCTTGTCTTTCCCGTTGCTTTCGATGGTGGTGTTATTCAGGAAAGCGAAGACCATTATAATTCCCAGCAGTCCCGCCCCGATGCCACCCCATAGAATTGGATTAGACCAGGGAGATTTCTGTTTGCGACGGCTGTGACGGCGCGACGTACGAGCCGGTTTTGTAGTTGGTTTGATTTCTGCGGCCGGTTTTCGTTTAGCGGCTTCAGAGGAGGAAGCATTACTGCCCGGATTTGGTCTGATGTCTACCGCAGGATTGGGGGCCTCTGAGGCTGGTAACGGCCCCAGATTAAGGATGGCGCTTTCAGTTGTCAGAGCCGCTTCGTAATCGATTAAAGTTTCCTCAACCTCCTTTTGCCTGACCTGCTGGCGGAGAGATTCTGGTACAAGTAGCCCCAGCTTGTTAACGATTTCTTCTGCAGATTGAAAGCGTGTATCGGGGTTTTTCGCCATTAAGTAGTTAAGGAACTGAATGACATTGTCATCTACGCCGAATGGGGAAAGGTCATCGATTGGATCCTTAGCATGTCGCTCAAGTTTCTCTTGGATCGAACCGCCGGGGAACGGAGTCATGCCGGTAAGCATTTGGAACAAGAGGCTTCCCAAACTATAGATGTCAGATTGTGCCGTAGGCATTGCTCCCGGAAATTGCCATTCGGGACTCATATAATCAGCTGCTTTGACAAATTGTTCATTGGATTCGTCTGCTGGTAAGCTGAGCGGCCTTAATGTTTGCTCGGCTGGCAACAATAGCTTGACTCGGTTTTGTTGGTCTAGCCAGACCTGATCTGGTGTCAGTAGGCCAAACAGCGTTTTGCATTGATGAAGATGGGCTAAGGCTCCTGCGACCTGCCAGGCAATAAAGCAGGCGGTTGTACTATCTAACCGAGCCGTAGAACGTAACTTGTCTGCCAATGAAGCGAATCCATCGGTGCCCACGCCCGGATCTTCCAACACGATATAGCGATAGGATGTTTGATCTATCAAATCGTATATTCGCCAAACGTTGGTATCCTTGATCGTTGCTGTTACCTTGGCTCGCTCAGTGACCTGTGCCCAAACAACGGGGTTTTTGAATTCATCACCTTTGAGAAAACGCAAGACGACTGGATGTCCTGTATCCTTGTGCCTTGCTTGGAATCCGCCCTTTAGCGAACCTTTGGAGATGCGGTTTTGTACTCGGTAACGTCCAAAGTCAAAGGGGCCTTTGTGACCCTTGAGTAATACCGTCGCCTGATAGTTGGTAAGCTTACCGTTTTTAATCAACCAGGCTGCGATACTCTTAGCTTGATCCAATTCAGGATTCTTGACGACAAGTTTAGCAAACTGTTGACGCAACGCCACACACTCCTGGTTTTCCAGTAGTTTGCTTTCGCGAAAATTGAGCCAAAATTCAGAGGGAGTGGTCATGTCTTCATTATTAGTATTGTGCACCTGATCCGGAAAGCTCCCGGCTACCGTCTAGTACCTCGTTTACCGTCTTGATAATGATTCCACAGGCTGTGGAAACTTGTTCGGTTGTGACATCTAGATGAGTTACCAACCGAATTCGCTGTGGCCCCAAGGCTAGACATCGAACACCTTGCGAGTCTAGTTCACCGGTAAGTGCCGCGGCCGTTCCAACTTTTTTATCAATATCCATCATGACGATGTTCGTGTCGACCGGGCCTGGTAATGAGAGTCCGTCTGTGGTCTTGATCATAGATGCAAGTTGCTGAGCGTTTTCATGGTCTTGCGTCATGCGTTCCACGTTGTTTTGCAAAGCGAATAGAGCACCGGCAGCGATGATGCCTGCCTGACGCATGCCACCTCCAAATGCTTTGCGGTGTCGACGAGCGTAATACATTTGTTCTTTGGTACCGCAAAGTGCTGAACCGACAGGCGCTCCCAGCCCTTTGCTAAAACAGATAGAAACGGTGTCGAAGTGACTGGCCCATTCCTTTGCCGAGATTCCTGTGGCTGCCACAGCGTTGAATAGTCTTGCTCCGTCGAGGTGAGTCTTTAACCCGTTTTCATGCGCCCATTGACAAATCTGTTCAACATTTTCGTAAGGTTGGACTCGGCCACCACCTCGGTTGTGTGTGTTTTCCAAACATAGAAGTTTGGTAATCGGGAAGTGTTCGTTATCGGCTTTGATTGTTCCGAGTAGTTGATCTGGTTCGAGGATACCGTTGTTGCCTGTAACGAGTGATGGTGAAAGCCCACTAAGCGAGGCGTAGGCGCCTTGCTCATAATTGTAGATATGACAACCTGACTCACATATAAACTCATCGCCAGGACGGCAGTGAACTCGTAGGCCGATTTGGTTTGTCATTGTTCCTGATGGCATAAAGACGGCAGCTTCTTTACCGGTCAGCTCTGCAATTAATTCCTGTAATGCTCCCACGGTTGGGTCGACATCAATGACATCATCGTCGACTTCACAATTTGCGATGAAGTCTCTCATCGCTGCGGAGGGTTTGGTTACGGTGTCGCTACGGAGATCAATGGATAGGGTCATAGTGATAATCGAGCCAGAGCTCTCGAACGGGAATTGGATTTGGAAAAGTTGACAATAGGCCTGACACTTATCGGGTCTCCTTCCATTATGAAGCCCTGAAAAGCCGCTGGGAATTACCTCGAAGAGGATTAACCGTGATTATGTTGAAATCCGATTGAATTTCCGGCGATGTGGTATACATCGCTGGGGTTTATAGATGAGGGGATATCGGCTATTTCGGGACACCTAATCCGAGTCATGAATTGCGGGGTTACCAAATCACCAGTCTCTGACCACAATGGATAATGAAAGAAAGTGACCCGCAAAGCACCTGTTTTAGCCATGTTAGACTCGCCTCTTAATATTCAACGTATCGACACTCGCCGCGACAATGTCCACGAGGCTTTGGCATTGTTGCGCGAGAAGCTGTCACCTCAGGGAAATATTGTGAGCGAAGCAGGTCGGCAGCGCACGATTGCCGTATTTGGTGAACCATTGACGCCTCAACAGGTTGTTGAACGGATTTGTTCTGAAGTCCAGCGAGATGGTTTGTCGGCTGTCCTGAAATATAATCAATTGCTCGATGGGGCTGAGCTAACGGTAGACACACTGCGTGTAAGCCGCCAGGAGTTGGAAGCAGCTCATGCGTCAGCAGCTCCGGAGTTTTTGGCAACGATCCGCCGAATCCGAGATAATATTATCGAGTTTCAAACGGCGATTCTCCACAAAGAGGTTGGTATTCAGCGAGATTCCGGTGTAAAGCTGACACAACGTTATACACCAATGAAACGCGCAGGCTTGTGTGTGCCTGGCGGGGCAGCAGCCTACCCTTCTACCGTTTTGATGGCCGCAGTTCCGGCTCTGGCGGCAGGGGTTGCTGATATTGCAGTCATGGCTCCGCCGACAGATTTTGGCTCTAATAATCCAGATCTACTAGCGACCTGTCATGAGATTGGAATTAAAGAAGTTTATCGCATGGGTGGGGCTCATGGAGTGGCCGCTTTGGCCTATGGCCTCGAAAACCTTGCTCCGGTTGATATTGTTGTTGGCCCGGGTAACCTGTTTGTAGCATTGGCTAAAAAGTTAGTTTTTGGTCACGTCGCGATTGATTCGATTGCCGGACCAAGCGAAGTCGTTGTCATTGCTGATCAGACAACTCGGGCGGATTACACAGCAGCCGATTTGTTGGCTCAAGCGGAACATGCTCCCGGAGCAAGTATTCTGGTGACATGGAGCGAAGATGTGTTGGAAAAGACGGCAAGAGAACTGGAACGTCAGGTTGCAACACTCAGTCGTGAAGATCTCACTCGTCAAAGCTTGGAAGATTTCGGGGCTCTGATTTTGGTGAAAGATCAGGATGAGGCAGTGGAGATTACTAATTTAATTTGTCCTGAGCACTTACACATTGCTGTGGAAGAGCCCTATGATTTGCAGCAGCGACTGACAACTGCCGGGGCGACATTTCTGGGGAACTACACACCTGTGGCATTAGGGGACTATGTCGCGGGGCCTTCACATACACTGCCGACGGCTGGTACGGCACGTTGGGCATCCGGTTTGTGTTCGAACGATTTTCTGCGTTCAAGCAGTGTCTTGGAATTCACCCGTGAGGCAATGCTTGAAGTGGTCGGTGATGTCCGGCAAATGGCAGACAAAGAAGGGCTTACTGCTCACCGGGCTAGTGTCGACATTCGTGTGGACGGTTGAGTAAATATATTTGAGTATTGATTCGATGACATTTGTACGAGATAACATTTCGCGATTAGCAGGGTATGTGCCTGGTGAACAGCCACAGGGTGGTAAGTTCATTAAGCTCAATACCAACGAGAATCCGTACCCGCCCTCTGTCAAGGTAGTCGAAGCGATTCAGGTCGCTGCGGAAAAGCTGGTTCGCTATCCGGATCCGGTCTCTACTGCCTTTCGATTAGCGGCAGGCGAAGCGTTGGATGTTGATCCGGATTGGATTGTATCCGGCAACGGCAGTGACGATATTCTCACAATACTGACGCGATCTTTTGTGGGTCAGGGGGACTTGATTCGTTTGCCTAATCCCAGCTACATCTTGTACCGGACTTTGGCTGAGATTCAAGGCGCGGATTATCAAGAGGTGGATTTTCATGACGACTGGTCGTTGCCGGAATCCTTTTCTGCTAACGATAATCGCTTGAAATTGGTCTTCCTCCCTAATCCGAACAGTCCTACGGGTACTGTTGTTAGCCAGACAGAGATTCTTGAACTGGCAGATCGGTTACCCTGCCCAATTCTGATTGATGAAGCCTATGTAGACTTTGCTGAATTCAACTGTATCGATTTGGTGAAGAAGAATGAAAAAATCATGGTGTCGCGTACGCTGAGTAAGTCTTACGGACTGGCGGGCCTGCGATTTGGTTTTTTAGTGGCTCAGCCAACCATTATCGAACAGTTGTTGAAGGTGAAGGACTCCTACAACTGCGACGCCTTGTCAATTGCCGGTGCTACGGCGGCCATTTCTGACCAACAATGGTTGCAGGGAAATGTTGCAAAGATCAAAGCGACACGTCAGACATTACAGGAAAAACTGACACAATTGGGATTTGATGTAATACCGTCACAAGCCAACTTTGTATGGTGTACGCACCCCACGTCTGAAGTAAAGCCTATTTACGAGTATCTCAAAGAGAACCGCATCCTGGTGCGGTATATGAGCTATCCTAACTGGAAGGAAGGTCTTCGTATTAGCGTGGGGACCGATGACCAGATAAATGCTTGTTTGAGTTTAATTCAAAGTAAGGTGTGACCGATGGCTCGTACGGCTGAAATTGATCGTAAGACTGCCGAAACAGACATCCAACTTTCTATCAACCTTGATGGTAGTGGCCAATCTGATATTCAGACGGGTGTTGGATTCTTTGACCATATGCTGGAGTTGTTTGCCAAGCATGCAGTGATTGACCTCACCGTTCGCGCCAACGGTGACTTGCACGTGGATCAACATCACACAGTTGAAGACACAGGGATATGTCTCGGCCAGGCTGTAAAGGAAGCTCTGGGTGACAAAGCAGGTATTCGCCGCTATGGCCACTTTTCCCTGCCAATGGAAGAGACATTGGTGAATGTAGTGATTGATTTGAGTGGTCGTTACTACATGGTATTCAATGCTGATTTCCCGAGTTCCAAGATCGGTGATTTTGACAGTGAGTTGGTAGAGGATTTTTGGCAGGCTTTTGCCGCGAATGTACTGGGGAACTATCACGTGAACGTTCACTACGGCCGCAATAGTCATCACATTAGTGAAGGGATCTTCAAGTGTACTGCTCGGGCTTTTCGTATGGCAATCGAAGCCGATCCCCGAATGGAAGGTGTCATTCCTTCAACCAAGGGGACCCTTTAAGATCGTCGCGAAAATTGACAATAAAAAAGAGCTGGGACTATTATTCCCCAGCTCTTTTTTTGTGTAGCTGATAATCGATCTTTAATCGATATCCTGTTCTAAGTATCGTGCGAGCTTGTGAAAGTCACTGTCTGTTTTGATGTAACGGACAACAGTTACCAGATTCTCCGGATCAACAAGTTCTTCAAACGGCACATAACGCAGGTCGAACTGATTCTTGACACTGACCATCACACCATCCAGTCCTTCTTCCACTAAAGCTCGAAATGCCCCGACCCCTAACTGGCTTCCCAGCATAACGTCGAACGCAGTAGGCTGAGTACAGCGGGATTCATATCCCAACTGTAGGCCGTTGATTTTACGAGTTTTACCGGTTGCCGTTTCATAAGCAGCACTCAGTCGTTTGGTCAGGATTTGGCAAAGATTGATTTGGGAAATGGCAATGTGTCCATGGTCGTCACGTGGGATACCTTCCAGATAGCTGTACGGGAGATATTCGGCCAGACCTTCCGCCACCACAATGACACCGAACTCTTTGCCCTGCTCTTCGCGTTTTATCATCGTGCGAACAGAACGGTCCATCAGTTTGTCCATGTTCATGATTTTGCGAGTTTCTTCTTGGCCGGTCGCTGGATTGGTTATTGTTTCCTCAGCTGCATAGTCTCCTTCAACATCTTCAACGCTAATTGCAAGGCAGGCTTCACCTGAAATCGCCGCTCCATAGGCCAGCCAGCCTGCACTGCGTCCCATTGCTTCGCAGAGGAAATAAGCACGACCTGCCGCTGCATCGAACATGAGATTCCGGATTTCAGTTGCCAGGAAATCAACGGCCGAGAAAAATCCAAAAGTAAAGTCGATCCCCATGTAGTCGTTATCGATCGTCTTTGGCAGGTGGACAACCGGAATCTTCACGTTATCGTCCCCGAGTGTATCCTGAAACAGCTTGAACTTATTGGCTGTTTTCAGGGTGTCATCACCGCCGATCGAAATAAAGGCATCTACATTGAGAGAACGTAGGGCATTGTATGTGCGAAGCATTGGAGCGGTTCGTTCCGGATCGTTCAGGTGCTCAGGTTTGGAAATCACCTTCCCCGGGTTTGCTCGGGCAGTGCCAATGATAATGCCGGGAGTTGTACGAGCTCTTTCCAGAGATTCTTCCCCAAGAATGATGTAATCTTTACCCTCTTCAAGCGGCCTGTTTCCGTCGTATTCCTGCAGTGAGGAATAACCATGTCGGATACCAATGACTTCCGTCCCACCGCGGGTGAAGGCAATCGCTGCGGCACCGATAACTGAGTTCGCGGCAGGAGCCGGACCACCTGAAAATAGGATTGCGACACGTTTAATAGGATTCTCAGTTGTCTTAGGTCTTGCCAGCGGATCGCTCATGACGGAATAAGCTCCAGAGTTGTTGAATGCATTAAAATTGTTAGCAAAACCTAAGTTTAAGCTTAGCTTGAAAGATCGAAAACCACGGCCTGTAAAAAACCGACAAGGCAATACGCAATGCCAGACAGGTCCGGGAAATAGTTCAGATCGCAATATTTACTTTTAGAAAGTACGTTCGACGAATTTCGTGTCGATCGTTCCTGCCGCGAACTCAGGATGAGTAAGGACTTTCTTATGGAATGGAGCAGTTGTCTCAATTCCTTCTACCTTAAGTTCATCCAGGCAGCGAAGCATGGTTGCGATGGCTTCTTCACGAGTCGGGCGATGAACTAACAGCTTGGCGATCATCGAGTCATAGTACGGTGGAACAGTGTAACCCGCGTGAACATGAGATTCCCAACGCACGCCAAGGCCACCCGGAATTATCAAATGCTCGATTTTACCCGGACAAGGTTGGAAGTTTTTGTCTGGATTCTCAGCATTGATGCGACATTCGATTGCATGACCTTCACACTTCACATCTTCCTGCTTGAACGGCAGTTCTTCACCGGAAGCGACAATGATTTGAGATTTGATCAAATCGATTCCTGTTACCAGTTCAGAAACCGGGTGTTCTACCTGAATACGAGCGTTCACTTCGATAAAGTAGAAGTTGTTGTCTTTGTCGACAATGAACTCGACAGTACCCGCATTGAAGTAATTTGCTTCGCGAATCATGCGAACAGCAGCATCACAGATGGCATTGCGAGTTTCGATGGGCAGGTTGGTCGCCGGTGATTCTTCAATCAGCTTTTGATGCCGTCGTTGAGTCGAGCAGTCACGTTCCCACAAGTGAATCACGTTGCCATGCTGATCAGCGATAACCTGAACTTCCACATGACGAGGGCTGCCGACATATTTTTCGATATAGATACCTGGATTGCCAAACGCAGCAGCGGCTTCCTGTTGAGCCGCCTGAAGTGCATTTTCCAGATCATCTTCCGTCTCTGCCACACGCATCCCTTTACCACCACCACCAGCGGTAGCCTTGATGAGCACGGGGAAACCGATATCCGCCGCAACTTTCTTGGCTTGTTTAATATCTTCGATTAGACCATCAGAACCTGGTACAACGGGTACCTCTGCGGCCACCGCCATTTTACGAGCGGTGTTTTTATCCCCCAGTTTCTCCATCGATTCCGGAAGCGGACCGATGAAATCGATTTCGCAATTGCGACAAACGTCATTGAAGTGAGCATTTTCGGAAAGGAATCCGTAACCGGGATGGATCGCATCGGCGTTGCCGACTTCAGCGGCACTAATCACACGATCGATCTTAAGATAACTCTCATTGGAGCGAACACCCCCAACACAATAAGCTTCATCCGCAAGGTCAAGGTAGGCTGAACCCCTGTCACCTTCGCTGTAGATTGCGATCGTTTCAATACCCAGCTCTTTACAGGCTCGGATAACGCGAAGTGCGATTTCGCCTCGGTTTGCGACTAGGATACGTTTGTACATAGGTCGTGTCGTCTGTTATCTGAAGGACGGATTCGGTGTCAGCTTGGTTAGCATGTGAATCGCGTTAGCCGCGAGTATCCACTTTGAACATGGGCTTGCCACAGTCAACGGGGTCCTGATCATTGACCAGAACGGCGACAATTTTACCGCTGATTTCTGCCGGAATTTCGTTGAAGACTTTCATGGCTTCCACAATGCAGACGGTGGTGTCCTTACCTACACTGTCGCCCACTTTAATAAATGCCGGCGAATCTGGGTTTGAAGATGCATAAAAAGTACCAACCATTGGGCTGTCGATGGTCACGATATGGTCACCTTCGTCGTCCGCCGAAGTATCATCGGCAGGAGTAACTGGGGCCGCAACGACGGGCGCTGGAGCAGCAGCGATAGGCTGAGCAACTCCCCCACGAGACAGTCTGACTTTCTGACCGTCTTGCTCCAGATCGATTTCGGTTAAGTCATTTTCCTTCATAAATTCAACGTATTGAAGGAGACGTTCCATATCGAAGACGTTACTGGATTTCGCCATGGTCTAGTGTTCTTCCTCTAATGAAGCTTAGTTTTATCGATAATTAGCAATTCTAAGCATAATTGCCAAAAACTACTAAGGGGTATCCACCTTATTTATAATGAGTATATGTCCCCATTTATCGGCTTTTTAATGCTATTCACAACTAGTTTTTCCCGTCAATTAGGAAAAACCTACAGCTGAACAATTGCATCTTCCAGTTTCTTGGGCACGCTCGTCAAGACTTCATGGCCATCTTTTGTCACTAACACATCATCCTCGATACGCACTCCGCCCCATCCAGGCAGATAGATTCCGGGTTCTACGGTTACAACCATGCCCGGTTGTAGTGGTACGTGTTGATTTGAAGCTAAACGTGGATACTCGTGAATAAATGTTCCGATACCGTGCCCCAGACTATGTCCGAAGTACTTTCCGTAGCCTGCGTTGGCAATATGATTACGGGCTGCTGAGTCGACTTTGCTCATGATTGCTCCTGGTTTTATTGCCTTGATAGCTTTTCGCTGCGCCTGAAGGACGGTGTTATAAACCTTTTCAAATTTAGCCGTGAGTTTACCCGTTACAATCGTTCTCGTGATGTCGCTAAGGTAGCGGTCGTAATCAGCTCCCCAGTCAAACAAACAAAAATTATCATCTCCAATACGTTGTTCACCAGGTTGAGCATGTGGAAGGGCCGCCTGAGGCCCCACGGCAACAATCGGATCAAAGCTGGTTCCACGCCCGCCAAATTGTCGAATCTGATGTTCCAGATTGAAGGCAATTTCTTTTTCAGTCTGGTCGCCCGTCAACGAAGCTTTGATGACCTCAAAGGCTTTCTGAGCCGTTTTCACAGCTTGACGAATGGTCGCAATTTCTTGCTTGTCTTTGATCTCGCGGAGCTTCTCTACCAAACTCGCTGTTGTTACCAGGTTGACGTTTGGTAGAGCCCCGGAAAGTGCTTCGGCTTGTCCAAGGGAAAGGGAGTTGCCCTCGAGTGCTACCGAGGAAACTTTGGCTTTGGTGATTAAATTTTTGCTTGCCTCCACCATAGACTGTACCGACGGGCGAATGACGGAATCGATGTCAGGACAGTCATGCTCGATTTCCTGGATGTAGCGGAAGTCGCTGATAATGATGGTGTTCTTTGGAAGTATAAGCAGGTAGCTGGAGTCGCCACTGAAACCAGAGAGGTAGGTGACGTTTAACTCGTCGGTCACTAACATGGCAGCGATGCCCTGTCGTTTTAGTTCTGCTCGAAGTTTCTTACGGCGTTGTACATATCGGCTCATGTCTAAAAAGTCCTTCCTGTGAGGGAGAGGGTGTGAAGGTGGTGTTTGCGATTAGGGAGACGAATCGCTCGTCGAAGTCTGTGGTTTGTTGTTCCCGTCGACTTTGACGACAATCGGTGTGTGCGGAAGTTCAGCTTCTAAAAATTGAGCGTAGCTACAGATAATAACCATGTCGCCTGGATTCATTAGATGAGCCGCTGCACCGTTAATGCAGATTCGGCCGGAATTGCGTTCCGCCAGAATTGCATAAGTGGTCAGTCGCGTACCACGCGTGATGTTATAGATATCCACCTGTTCATGATCGCGAATGTCAGCTAATTCGAGTAGCGCTTCGTCGATCGACACTGAACCATCGTAGTCTAACTCGGCTTCGGTCACCGTCGCCCGGTGAATCTTGCTTTTTAAATATGTGCGAATCATGCAGGTAAGGTGTTGAACTTGTATGGGAATGAAATAGGGGGGATGCTGACAGGCTTCCCGTTATTGTTCCATCTTATGACAGAATCCCTTTTTTGTTGAGATGGGGTTTGCTTGGTTTCCCGCATAGTTTGGGATAGATCGTACCGAGTTAGCTATTCGCCAAGTCCAGCGATCGCGAAGGCTAAGCCGATAATTGCAAAGCAGGTTAGTACCGAAACAGTAAATCCAACAATGTCTGCTTTGGTCGGCTTCTGAATCTCCAATTGGCTGTTTGGAAACAGTTTTACGCGATCAGGTTTCTTTTCACCGCTATAGACAGCCTCTAGTTTTGCTTGATCCGCGACCGGATCGGGCAGTACTTTGGTTTTCATCTTGGCATAGTATCGATTCAATGCTTCCTCGGAATTTCGGGCACCGGTAACGCTGGTGATCAAACTGGCAACGATCATTACCAAGAAAGGCATAATAATCTTTGGTACTAATTCCAGGGCATTGCGGTTGGCTTTTGATTGCCCGGCAATATCCACACCCAAAGGGAGAAAGAATGCAAGGTTGAGCTTGAAGTTGCCTGCTCCTTGCATTTCAGTACTCTGCGGGTAGCCATAGGTGGTAACAGTTTTGTCACCTTCGGTAACGGTATTTACCACGATTGGTTTGATACTGGAATCTACGGGGACGATACGGTCCCAGAAGATTGCCTGCCCACCAGTGTATAGTTTGGGAGTGCCGTCATCGTTGGTTTCAAATTCGCGCGGAGTTGAAACATTAATTTTGTTTTTACCCACTTCTAAGACCATTAGATCTGTTCCGGCTTCATTAGGAACCTTGATCTGGGTTCGTTCCTTATTAATAAACTCAGGTTTGAGTCTTTCGTGAGCGGCTTTTTCAATATCAGCTCGGTCTTTGCCTGCAAGTTCAACGGTTTTCTCCTGCCACGCTTCAAGTTGCAAGGCAAGGTGTTTACGAATGGAAACCTTGTTTAGAACCTCTCGGGAAACAGTGTGTGTCATGGGGGATGCTTGTAGGAAGGAATCATTCGTTCTCCAGCTAGGAACAATCATCGGTCCAAAGTAAGGAATCATGGTGAAAAACAGCAGGCAGTAGGCCACAGTTATCCAGGCGGCTTTAGTCGTTGCTCGGCGCCAGTACATCCCTATCCAGAAGGGGGCCGCGAAGACCAGAGTGAACCAAAATGTGATTGTTAATTGCTGGATCATATCAAAGATCAGCAGTGAAAACATGATTGAGCCACTGACAATGATCGTGCCTGTGATCTTTCCCGTTAAAAGGCAATTTTTTTCGGAGGCATTAGGATTCAGGAAAGGTACATACAAGTTTCGAACGACTAATCCTGATCCGACAATCATGTAGGCATCTACGCTGCTCATCAGTGCTGCCAGTAGGCAGGCTAGCATCAGTCCTCGTAGTCCCGGGCCAAGCAATTGCATGGAGGTGTATCCCCAGGCTTGATCGGGGTCTTTAATTAAGTCCGGTATGTCTGCATAGAGTGTCGCGGCGATGAGGCCAGTCAGAACCCAGCCGAGAGTACAGAATCGTTTGAGGAAATTTCCTACAACGAGCCCTATACGGGCGTCATTTTCAGTTTTTGCGCTTCCGCCACCGGTGGCGATGAAGTGCGGCTGAACGACAATCCCAAACAAATTGGAAAAGACAATGGCGATCAAGTACGCCAACGAAAAATCGGCCCCTGCTCCGCCCATGAGATCAAAGAATGACTCCGGTAACTGTTCGTGCATGACACTGAAACTTCCGTCGCCATCTGGGTTTAGCCTGGTATCACCATTAAGAGCATTGAGTCCCAGAGGAATCAGCATGCAGCTTAGAATAATCACGCAGATACCTTGAATCAGATCGGTAAAGTAAGCGGCAGTCAGTCCACCGAGCATTCCGTAGAGCAATACGATAATGCCTACAGCAGGTACGAGAACATATTGCAGTTCAATTTCGCTGCCAAACAAAGTGACGTGCTCGCCGATCATCGGTGCGGCAGTTTTGGCGATTGCTGAAAAAAACATGGAACCATAGATCATGAAAAAAACCACACCAAAAATGGCATAGGCTCCCCCCAGCTTTTTACTTTCGTAACGTTCAACATACCAGTCACCTAAAGTTAGATGTCGCATCCGGCGATACCAAACACCAGTGATCCAGTAGAAAGGTGTGACGAACAACCAGTACATCACGCCCCACATTCCATTCATTCCTTTTGTAAATGTGCCACTTCCCGTGATGATGGGGTCTTGTGGTCCGGTGCCAGCACCAAATGCAGCAAAGGTCTGCATCAGTTTGCCAAATCCTCGACCTCCCATGAAGTAGTCTTCCTGTCTTTTGTTCAGGCGGGCACAGTAGAGCCCGATCGCAACCAAAACAAGGAAGTAAACGCCAAGGACGATGTAGTCGGCAAGGCCGATGTATTCGGGTGTCATAGGAGGAATCCGGAGAACTAGAGGTGAATGATTTTAGAGTGGGAGGACAGTTTGGGCAGGATGGAGTGCGTGTCGAGTTGTGCACATAACTTAATATCGCTAACCATACCCGCTTGTTGCAAGTTTTTCCCGCCCCGGCTAACCAATAATTTTTCCAAGATGCTTTGGTTTAGATCGTCACTTTGTTCACACTGCTGCCAAAGGTCGATGGCTAAAAGTGCCTGATCATTTTGTTGGCTTTCATCTCGACTGGCAGCTAATGCCCCGGCGAGTAATGTGTCTTCCAGCGTGATCTCACCATTAGTGCCGGCACAGACAATGTTGACCTTGGGATGGCCGGCAATTGCATTGGTAATGGTTGTCAAGTTGGCAAAGGCAGCAATTAAAATTTGGTCCGCCCCAAGGCAGGCCATTAAGGCTCGCGTACCATTCGTCGTTGTCAGAGTGATCTCCTTGTCGGCAACAAGGTTCTGGGTGTATTCGGCCGGAGAGTTTCCAAAATCAAACCCTTCAAGTCTTATGCAGTCGCGTTCACCTCCGAGCAGACTGCCGGTTCCGGCCGCAACTTCTCGAGCTTCTTCGACCGTGATAACCGGGGTAATGGAGGCCGCCTGATTTCCCAATGCATTAACAATGGTTGTGGTCGCTCGCAGCACATCGATTACGACACAACGGGAGTCTTTGATGACGTTGTCGGTAGGAATTAAATCGGGAATTAAAAAGACGTTTGTTTGTGACATGAAAAGAAAAACAGCGGTTTATGACAGGTGATGGCTCGTGGATAATTCCCACAGGGAGATGTTAGAGTTACTATACAGTATCAGTCCGCCAGCCGGAGGGCTGGCGGTGGGCAGATCCTCAAAGGATTTTTTTAACTTCATGGTTAAAGTAGATAAATCGAATCAACGAGTGCAGCGGATGTTTGGCCAGATTGCGTCAAACTACGACCGCATGAATCATCTCTTATCGATGAATGTAGATCGCTACTGGCGTTGGCGAACCGTTCGTAAAGTGTCGCCCTCAGGTGATGCACCGATCTTGGATATTTGTACAGGCACTGGAGATCTAGCCTTTGCATACTGTCGAAAAGCGGGTGGCAGAGTGCCGGTCTTCAGCGCTGACTTTACGCGGGAAATGTTGCAGATTGGTGAGAAAAAAAAGAGACGTAAGTCTATCTATCAAAACGTTCGATTTATCGAAGCCGATGCTCAGCAACTGCCCTTTGATGATGACACCTTTCAGATCGTATCGGTATCATTTGGCTTGCGTAATATCTCCGATACAGATCGGGGGTTGCGCGAAATGGCTAGGGTTTGCCAGCCTGGCGGGAAAGTAGCAGTGCTCGAGTTTTCAAAGCCTGGATGGCAGCCGTTTAAGGCATTCTACGATTTTTATATGAACCGCATTCTGCCAAAAATTGGACAATTCTTTGCAAAGAACGAAGAAGAGGCTTACAGCTACTTGCCGGAAAGTGTCTCAGAATTTCCGGATGGGCAAAGACTCGTTGACCGAATGCACGGTAACGGCTTGATTAATGGTAGGTATTACCCTCTTACCGGTGGCATTGCAACGCTTTATGTAGCTGAGAAACCAGCATGACGATTGAGAATACCACAGGAGATAGTCGATCCGTCGTATTGGCAATTAGCGGGGCCAGCGGAGCCGTTTACAGCGTACGGCTGTTACAGCAACTCGTAGCCTTGGCCATTCCGGTCCAACTAACGATTAGCAATGCCGGGTGCCAGGTCATCGAACAGGAATTGGGATTGGTGGTTGACGTTGATCGTCCATCAGTTGATGAACTGCTTGGGTATCAGGTGCCCGGCTGTCCGATCCTGGAGTTGCCTCCCGAGCGAGAGGTTCAGGTATATCACTACAAAGATTTGATGA
>PAAT01000007.1 GCA_002698965.1 Rhodopirellula sp.
TACGGAGGGTTGGTTATCAGGCATCCGTACTTCCGACTACTCTGCAAATCCGAAAAATCCTTTTCCTGAAAGTGAATAAGATCGCTGACACCGGCCTTTTCTGCATTCTCACGCGCCGTCTTGAGTATGCGAAAATCATTGTCTGTCGCGATCAGTTTTTCTTCGAAGCCTGGTTGTCGAAGATCGCGCGCTTCTGCGGCGGCTTCCTCCCATAGCTTCGAGTCCAAATTAACCCATTCACTCGCAGCGAACTGGCGATGCAAGCCGGGTGCCATATTGCAGCCCTGCATCGCTGCTTCAATGGCAATTGTACCGCTGCCGCAAAAGGGATCAATGAATGGCTTTTCTTGCTCCCAGTAGCTCAGCTGAACCATTGCCGAAGCGAGCGTTTCTTTTATCGGAGCCCCGCCAGCGAACTCACGGTAACCTCGTTTGTGCAAACTTGGCCCTGTCGTGTCAATAGTCAGGGTCGCTTCATCATTGAGAAGTGCGATTTGGCATTTGTAAAGTGGACCATCTTCAGGAAGTGTCAAGACTCCATGTTGAGCTTGCATCGCTTCCACGATGGCCTTCTTAACCGCTCGCTGATTGGCAGGCACACTGGTTAACTGCGAGCGTACTGATCGCCCTTCGACGGGAAAACGGGCGTTAGCGGGAAGCCACCGTGTCCAATCGATCGATTTAGTGGTCTCAAACAATGCCTCGAAGTCAGCAGCTTGAAAACTGGCTACCTTCACGAGAATACGGTCAGCGGTTCGCAGCCAGGTGTTGGTTCGACAAATTGCCGATAAGTCTCCGTCGAACTCGACCCACCCGGGGGATGTGCCGCGAGCCTCATACCCTAAAGCCTGCAGCTCTCGTTTGACAACAGCTTCCAAACCAAACGCCGTTGTCGCAATAAAGGTATGTTGACTATCCATACTATTCACTTAACACACGAACGCTGAGTTTAACAACCGCTAATTGCAGTAATTGGATCACTCATCGTGCTAACAGAGACGGATCGGGAACCCGTTACTTGTTAATATTCAAAGCTGGGATTAACAAGAAGGTATTGGCATCCCTACGGTAGTAATTGCCTGCCTTTTATAGCTTCAGGCAAGTTTCAAAATGCTTTCGTGACAAACTCATCCCCTAACCTAGAGAAACTTGCGTTAGAATGGACTACAGCTTCATCCTTCGAAAGATCACAACCGATGCCCCGTTCTCTGATTACGCTTTGCATGGCTTTTTGGCTGACAAGCCTGGATTATTTGATCAGTCTCGCTGAAGAAGCTTCCACCCCAAAGCCCAACATTTTGTTCATCGCCATGGATGATCTCAATGACTGGATTGGGTGTATGGGCGGGCACCCTCAGGCACTTACCCCGAACTTAGATCGGCTGTCACAAACCAGTGTGTTTTTCACCAATGCCCATTGTGCGGCTCCAGCCTGCAATCCCTCCCGAGCTGCCGTGTTTACCGGTATTTCTCCAAACCACTCTGGTCTCTACTCCAATAATCAATCAATGCGGGCCGTCATGCCAACCGAAGAGATCATTCCAAAAACATTCATGCGTCACGGCTACCATGCCAGCGGCTCTGGAAAAATGCTGCACTATTTCATCGATGCAGCCTCCTGGAATCAGTATTTCCCTAATAAAGAGACTGAGAACCCTTTCCCACGAACACTTTATCCAAATCCCCGTCCGCTTAGTCTTCCCCGAGGTGGACCGTGGCAATATGTCGAAACCGACTGGGGGCCTCTCGATGCAACCGACGAAGAATATGGCGGCGACTACCTTGTCACCAATTGGGTTAACGACATGCTTTCCTCCAAGCATGAAAAACCGTTCTTTCTAGCATGTGGAATCTACCGCCCGCATGAACCCTGGTTCGTGCCTGCTAAGTATTTCGAACCCTTTCCACTGGAGTCCATTCAACTTCCACCAGGCTACAAAGAAGATGATTTAGATGACCTACCCCCGACTGGTAAACGCCGTGGTCCCAACCGCTACTTTGCTCACATCCGAAAGGAAGGTCAGTGGAAACGGGCGGTGCAGGGATATCTTGCATCCATCCATTATGCCGATGCGATGCTGGGCCGAGTACTCGACACTCTGGAAGCAAGTGATCATAAAGACAACACGATACTCGTTCTGTGGTCAGATCACGGGTGGCACCTTGGCGAAAAACAACACTGGCAAAAATTTACCGCATGGCGGGCGTGCACTAGAGTGCCGTTGATGATTCGCGCGCCCAAAAGCAAACCTGCCATTTGCAACCCCCCCGTCTGTTTGACCAGCCTATTTCCCACACTGCTGGATTTGGCGGGCCTGCCAGCCGAGGAAAAGCATGACCATCCCAGCCTTAAGCCTCTCCTTGAGAACCCTAAAGCAAACTGGCCTCATGTGGCAATCACGCATCTCGACCGACCGGAAAACTACAGTATCAGTGACGTCCGCTGGCGATACATTCATTATCAAGGTGGTGACGAGGAACTATATGACGTTGAGAATGACCGTTACGAATGGAACAATCTGGCAAATTCACCTGAGCATCGGGTGGTTTTAGATAAATACAGAGCTTTAAGACCGAAAGACTTTTCCCCCTACCGCGTCACCGGAGTTCAGGAATTAAAACAGCTACCATTACGATCCACTGAAGTGGCGATAAAAAATTCAAATCCTGTCGGACCCAAATTAACCGTCACCTTTCTGAATAAAACTGAAAACCCTGTCAACGTGCACTGGATTGATCAACAAGGAAAGGCTGTACTCTATTTTCAAATTGAAGCCGGACAGGCAAAAGCACAACTCACGCGTCAAGGCGCCACCTGGATGATCACCCGTACGGATGACAAAGTTCTCGGCCACGTGCAAATCGAATCGACCGCCGCTAAAGTCATTATCGATCACCTACCGTAATCAGCTATTTCTTCCGAAGCGTATTGGGACTATCAAATCTAATCCCCGGCATCGACTGCTGCCATTTAGTGAGTCTGCCCTTCAGAAGCAAAAGCTCCTGAGGATGCTCTGTAGAAAGATCCTTTAACTCACTCGGGTCAGACTCCAAATCGTACAGTTCATAGCGTTGTTCGCCAAACCAGTGCACCAGTTTCCAGTTTCGATAGCGTAATGCTCCAACCGGGATACACCCGGCACCGTGATAGTGAGGGTAATGCCAATAGAGCGTTTCTCGCTCAATGGCCGACTCACCCAGCATTAATGAACTTATATCGACTCCGTCTATGTGCTGTTTTGGCAAATGTCGCAAGCCGGCCATGTTAAGCAGAGTTGGATAGAAGTCCATGCTAGTTACCGGCACATTGGCCTTCAGCCCACTGCTGATTCTTCCCGGCCAATGGGCAATCAATGGTACTCGAATACCTCCCTCATACGCCCAACCTTTACCAGCACGCAACGGAAGGTTAGAAGTACAAGGTTTTGTGCTAAGTCCTCCGTTATCACTCGTGAAAATCACCAATGTATTTTCAGCGCGGCCGGTTTTAGCCAAAACAGAAAGAATCTCAGCCACGGAGTCATCAATGCCTTCCATCATGGCGGCGTATTCCGGGATGTTCTGGATCTGTTTATTATCGCGATCGCGCTCTTTTTGAAGTCCGGTGGGACCGACGGTTTTAGGAGGTTCGGCTTTTAACTTGGCCTGATACTTAGCCACTAATTCCGGTGCTTCACGCAGAGCTAAATGAACCGCATGATAGTTTACATACGCAAAAAACGGTTGGTCTGAATTCAACTCCCCAAGAAATTTAACGGTATTCGCCGTTATTCTCCGGGTGGACTTAGGATCATCCGGGGTCCCTGCGCGGGCAGAGATTTCCTGCGATCTTTGGAATCCTGCCAGCGGAGGCGTTAAATTGCCAATGTGCCACTTGCCCGTAAAAAACGTCTGATAGCCTCCGTTGGCTAACGCTTTGGCCAAACCGATGTGAGACTTTGAAATACTACCGCCATAGTTGGTGCAACCGTGTCTGGCCGGAGTTTGGCCGGTGATAATGCTCGCCCGAGTTGGAGAGCACACGGTCGAAGATGTATAAGCCTGAGTAAAGCGAATACCCTGACTGGCCAATTTGTCCAGATGGGGCGTTTCGTAAAAGGTCGAGCCATAACAACCGAGATCCTTCCAACCAAGATCGTCTGCAAGAAAGAAAAGAATATTCGGCTGAGCGGCAGGAAGTTTGACAGGGAGACCCAATCCAATACAAATCAAGAAACAAACCAACGTGTTTCTGGTAAATCGCTTCATTATTCATTCTCTTTCATGGCTTCTTGCGCCCAGTGTTCAAATTCCTGAACGAACTCAGAAGAGACACCAAGGACAAACAATCCGTTGATAAATATTGCTTCAGTATAACGCCGTCAAACCCTGCCAATGACAAGAAGAAATGGTAACTGCGCCACTGGCAACTAATAGATCACCATGGAATCTTCGAACAACTGGGTTAATTCGGCTTCCCCTGCTGCAATGGGTGATAACTTCGTAACACGATGTTGTGGTAGCGTCCCCTTAACGAGGGCTGGAATATCCGATTTTTCATAACCGACTGCACTCAAGCCATTGGGCATATCGGTTAGTTTCATAAAATGAATAACGCGTTCGGCCAGCAGATCGCCGGCAGCATCATCCGGAACACCACTAATATCTGCGCCTAATGCCTGAGCGGCGACCAAATGTCGCTGCGGATCTGAAGGAGCCGTAAAACGAACGACAGCCGGCGTGTTCAATATCACTGACATTCCATGCGGTACGATCGGGTGGTCGACTTCATAGCCGTCAGGGTTAAATGCCTTTACCATCCCGGCAACCGGATATGACATGCCATGCGGTAAATGGACTCCTGCATTTCCAAAGCCGATACCGGCAATCGTCGATGCCATCAGCATGTTCATCCTGGCGTTTGCATCCGTCGTGTCGGCATAGGCTCGCGGAAGGTATTCCGCCATCAGTTCCAACGCTTTAATCGCCCAGATATCACTGATCGGATTGGTCCCCTGATAAGCGGGGCGTTCCAGTGGAGAGTTTGGCTTAGGTCGCTGATCAAAGGGCATGGCCGTATAGGATTCGAGCGCATGGCTCAACACATCTAAGCCGCTGGAAGCGGCAACGGCAGCGGGCATGGTCGCTGTATTATCTGAGTCAATAATTCCTAATGTAGGCTTCAAATATCGATGGGCGATACCTGTCTTGGCATGTTTTTCAACATAGTCAAAGATCGCGACGCCTGTCGTTTCACTACCGGTGCCAGCCGTAGTGGGAATGGCAATCAACGGTTTGGTTGGCCCCGGCACTGGTTTGCCCTCACCAATAGGCGCATTCACATAAGTGAAAAACTCGGCTGGATAACTCGCATAAAGATTGGCCGCTTTGCATGTATCAATCGTACTCCCCCCTCCGACGGCAACGAAGCTATCATAGCCCCCCTCACATGCCACTTCAGCGGCTCGCTGGAAACTTGCATCGGTAGGCTCGACAGACACTTCAGTAAACACATCGAACCCGATATGATTAGTCCTCAGCGCATTACGAACGACTTCACCTGTTGGAAGGTCTGCCAACGCCGGATCCATCACAACCAATGTCCGCTTGACTCCCATATCCCGCAAATCCATTCCAATTTCAGCGGTCGTTCCCTGACCAAATCTGACGTTGGAGGCTGCCATTTGAAATGCCGTATCGGTTGCCATGCTTTTTCCCCTGTTTTGCCGAGTGGGCGGTCTCTTTAGTTATCGAAATTGTTTGATGGTGATTTTACTACGTCGGGCTGAGTAAAGGTTAAAATAAGCGTAAAGAAAACAAAGCAGTTCACCTCACTTAACAACCAATCATTACCTAAATACAGACGCCATGAAATACGCTCCTCTCGACAATTACATCAACGGTTCACCGGTGGCCAGTGCGTCATCACCGATTCAGGTTACTTCGCCTGTCAACGGCGAAGTATTAAGTTCAGTGCCAATATCCACACCGGAGGATTTGCAAGCTGCTGTTTCCGCCGCCAAAACAGCATTTCCAACGTGGGCTTCCCTGACATTACGTCAGCGTTGCGAAATCTTCTATTCATATCGAAATCTTCTACAGGATAATCTGGACGAGCTTGCCCTAATTTGTCATGAGGAAAACGGAAAAACGATTGGGGAATCAAAGGCTGAGGTGCTAAAAGCGATCGAACTAACTGAGCTTGCCTGTTCCTTGCCAAATCTGGTTTCGGGGGAATCACTTGAAGTAAGCCCGGGATTCGACTGTTCCATACAGACGTCTCCATTAGGGGTTGTCTCATGCATTACACCGTTTAACTTCCCAATTATGGTGCCGCACTGGACGATCCCCATGGCATTAGCGTTAGGCAACACGATGGTCTTTAAACCCAGTGAACAAGTCCCCCTTAGCGGCAATCGCATTGCCGAACTTTTGACCGAAGCCGGTCTGCCTAATGGCGTTTTCAATGTTGTACATGGCAATAAATCGATCGTGGAGGCCATCTGCGATCACGCAGACATTAAGGCACTAACCTTTGTCGGATCGACTCCGGTCGCCAAAGCAGTCTACACACGAGGCACTTCCTCACTGAAACGAGTCTTAGCCATGGGTGGGGCCAAGAACCATTTGATTGTTATGCCTGATGCAGACTTGGAGCATACCGCAGCCAATGTGGCTGCCAGTGCCTGTGGGTGTGCTGGCCAACGCTGTATGGCTGCCGCGACGATGCTCGCGGTAGGGGACGTCGATCACATCGTGGAGCAGGTCGTCGAGCAATCCAAAGCTCTGATACCGGGAGAAAATCTGGGCGCAGTCATTTCAGCTTCAGCCAAATCCAGCATAGAAAAACATATCACAGAGGCAGAGGAGCAGGGTGCAACCGTGTTACTCGATGGCCGCAACACGTCCGTCGATGGATGCGAAGCAGGAACCTATGTCGGCCCGACCGTTCTGGACAACGTGACCCCGGACATGAGCATTGCCAGCGCCGAGGTATTTGGGCCCGTGCTGTCCATCATTCGGACTGGCGATCTTAAAGAGGCCATGGAATTGGAAAATGCATCACCCTATGGCAACGCCGCTGTTGTTTACACGCAGGACGGCCAAATTGCCAAACAATTTGCGAAGCAAGCGAGTGCCGGGATGATCGGCGTCAATGTTGGCGTCCCTGTACCCCGTGAACCTTTTGGGTTTGGGGGGTGGAACGACTCTCGTTTCGGTGTGGGCGACATCACGGGGCGAGGATCCATTCAGTTTTGGACGCAATCTAAAAAGATCACATCACACTGGATCGATTAGTCCCCGGCCACCCGTGTATATCTAGCCCCCCAGCGTTTCATCTAGGCATCGAAACGGGCCTGCGATAAAATAAAAGTTATGAAACCGCAGGGAATTATTACCGCGATCACAATTCTTACCGCTTGGCTATTTAATGCCGGCCTGCAGGGGTCAGATACGCTCTCTTTTTTAAAGACAACTTGTGTTGACTGCCATCAGGGTGACGAGCCTGCTGGCAACCTGGATTTCTCTGAGTTTCAAGAACCCAAAGACCTTCTCGCACAGCCGCAACTGCTACTGGACATTCTAACTGCGATTGACACCTCACTAATGCCACCTGCAGACAGTGACATATTGTCAAAGGACGCGCGACATTCGGCGGTGAAAAACATCCGGGAATTATTGCATGCTGCGATTCAGGTTAGCCCACCTGCGAAACCTGTTCCTATGAGACGCATGACTCGGTTTCAATACAGCAACGCCGTTCGCGATCTATTCGGCCTGAAAATTGCGGTGTTCACGTTACCTGAGCAAATGGTACGGGAATATGGCAATTACTATCAGCCCTCTACCGGCAAGATGCCTGACGCGGTGACCGTCGGCAATCGGCCCCTTGGAAAATCTCAACTCATCGAACCGCGATTAACTGGTGTAACACCCTACCCACAGGATTTGCGTGCCGAGCATGGCTTTGACAATCAAGCCGATCAACTCAGCGTATCGCCTCTATTATTAGAGCAGTTCATGGAATTAAGCCGATCTATCGTGAATGCTCCCAACTTCAACAACAAAACCGTCGGTGTTTGGAATGAGGTATTTGCCGTCCCTGACACGAATGTCTCTGAATGGGACGGAAGGATTGCAAACCGTTTACAGATGGTCCTCACACTAGCATTTCGCGAAGAAGTCAGTGAAACCACCGTCAAGCGGTTTGCGAAGTACGCACGGACGCTGGTAGATTCAGGAGCCGACTTTACCACTGCAATGAAGAATACGGTGGCAGCCATTCTGGCATCGCCCCGATTCTTCTATATCCACGACCATGCCGATCCCCAATTTGCAATTGCCTCACGCCTGTCCTTCTTCCTTTGGGGCAGCATTCCGGATCAGGCTCTTCTTGCCAGTGCTGAGAAAGATGATTTAACTACGACCGCCGTATTGGAAAGCCACGTTGACCGCATGTTGCTAGACCGCAAGAGCAAGCGATTCTGCGACAGTTTCCCGAGGCAGTGGCTCCAACTTGACAACATTATTTCTTCTGCTCCCGATCCTGAGATCTATCCTCAGTTCTACTTCGCTCGGTACAACACCAGCATGCACATGGCGATAGAGCCGTTATTGGTTTTCGAGACGGTCCTAATCGAAGACAAATCCATACTACAGTTTATCCATTCGGATTTCTCCTACCGTTCAACCCCCCTAAAAATGTGGTACGCCAAAGCTGATAAGATTCAACACTCCGGTCCGGGAACACTCAAATTTGAACGAGTTCCGATTACAGACATGCGAGAGGGCGGTGTAATTACCAATACGGCCATTATGACGATGACTTCCGCATCTGATCATACCAAACCGATTACACGTGGATCTTGGTTTGCTGCAACCATACTGCACAGCCCACCCAAACCTCCTCCCGCAGATGTCCCGACGATTGACCGAAAGGCAAATGCTGCGGATGAGGATCTCACGATCCGTGAACAACTCGCAATGCACCGAGACAATGCAAGCTGTGCCGGCTGCCATAAAACGATTGATCCTCTGGGGTTTGCGCTGGAAAACTTCGATCCGGTGGGACAATGGCGTGATCAATACGAAAACGGGAAGCCCGTGAACGCCAGTGGTGTACTGTACAATCAACATGCCTTTGACGGCATTGTGGAACTCAAATCCGCTCTCCTTACTGAGCAAGAGCGATTTGCTTACGCGTTTAGTGAACACCTGCTAAGTTTTGCACTTGGCCGGAGAACGACTTATCGCGACACTATAAGCTTGGAACAAGTTGTAAAACAAGCGGGTAAGAATAATTACCAACTTAAAACGGTGATCAAGAATCTGGTACTAAGTCCGGCATTTTTACAGGTTAGCCAGGCGTCTGGCGGGAACCCACTGTCTATTAAAGGAACTGCAAGTGAGTAGAGCAACCCGCCGACAATTCCTCCAAGGCGCAGCAGGTACAACACTGGCGTTGCCATTATTTGAGAGCCTAGCCGTTGGCAAAGACAAAAGGTCGAGACCTCGACAACGCATGGCCATCTATTACATACCAATGGGCGTCGTTCGCAAAGGATTCTTCCCCGGGGAAGAGGAAACGCTCCTTCCTAAATTTAATGGAGCCACCACGAAGGCCATTGGCATTGAACGTTCGGTTGGAACCAAGGCTTTTGAAGATCTGACCCCGACACAAGAGCCGTTAGAACCGATTAAGAAAAAGGTTAGTTTCATTTCGGGGCTTGATCGAACGTACAAACAGGGGACCGATGTGCATGCCCAATGTGGTTCCTGTTTCCTTAGCAGCGCAACAATGGATTCGGTAACCGAATCGGCCTATCCTTTAGACCGTACGTTTGATCACATTGTTGCAGATTCCATCGGCGCGGAAACTCCTTTTCGCACACTCACACTGAGTTGCAACAGTCACCAAGACAACAAGGAATCAATTCATTTCGATAACATATCCTGGTATGGCACGGGGCATGTAACTCCTTCCATTCGAGATGTCCGTCAGGCTTATCGACGCCTTTTCGGTACGCAGGCACGAGGAAGCTTCCGCAACATTACCGATCTTGTGCTAGAAGATGCCAAAGAATTACAACGTGATCTAAACAAACGAGATCAGGATAAATTTAAAGAATACTTCGCTGGTATCCGCAGCCTTGAACTCCAGATAGATCGCCTAGAAGGGATGAGAGACGAAATCAAGGCCGCCAACATCGATCTGCCCGCCGACGCCTTACTACCTCGAGGTGAATACATTCGAACCATGGGAGACATCATGGTGGCTGCACTACAAACTGGACTCACCAATGTTGCAACTCTGATGATTGGACCGGAACGTTGGAACACACCTTATTTGTTCGAAAGCTTATTTGACAAGCCGATGAGCCATCACACAATGACTCATGCCCCACATAAATTCGTCAACGAATTGCTGCAAATCGACAAGTTTTACATGCAGCAATATGTGTACATTTGCCAACGCATGGATGCGATCATCGAGTTTGATGGTTCGACACTATTGGATAACACAATTTTCACCTATGGCTCCGGTTTGGGTGACGGCACAACACACCAATTCAACGACCTTCCCATCCTGATGGCCGGAGGTGAACAACTTGGTGTCAAGCAAGGCCAACATACTCATGTTCCTGATAATACACCTCTCGCCAATCTATTTCTGACACAGGCTCAGTTACTGGGAATAGAGATCAATGCGTTCGCCGATAGTACTACGACAATTTCAGACATGAAACGTTAAAAGCTTCTTCAAACTATATATTGCCATTCGGCGTGATACAGGATCCAATGATGTCGTCAAGATTTATTTGCGCCGTTTTCAGCTGTCTTTTTTTGACGGCTTCCTGCCTAGGTGGCGAGGGCAATTATTACACCGTCAACTACGAGCCGACCGGTCGTGAAGGCGGTTTGCAAATTGGGGTAACACACACGCTCTGGGTCCCTCGATCCGTGAAGAAAATCCGCGGGATCATCATTCACCAGCACGGCTGCGGAGTGGGTGCCTGCAAGTCAGGTGAAACGGCGGCGTATGACCTACACTGGCAAGCACTTGCTGCCAAATGGGATTGTGCCCTTCTGGGCCCGTCATATCGACAATCTGCTGACCAAAGTTGTCGCCTATGGTGTGACCCTCGTAACGGCTCAGCAGATGTACTGATTAACTCCCTCAAAAAATTGGCGAAGGATGCCCGTTGTCCCGAAATTGCAACAGCCCCGTGGTGCCTTTGGGGGCACTCCGGCGGAGGATTCTGGTCAAGCCTGCTTCAAATGCAATATCCTGAACGCATCGTCTCAATCTGGTTCCAGTCGGGAACTGCCTACGGATACTGGAAGAAAGGCGAAACAGAATCACCTGTAATTCCTCGGGAAGCTATGCAAATCCCCATGATCGTAAGCCCCGGATTCAAGGAAAAGGATCATGAGCGGTTCCATGTTGCCTGGGATTACAGCCTGGCCATGTTCCAAGATTATCGAAGTCAGGGAGCCCCCATCGCCTTTACCCCCGACCCGGCAACAGGGCACGACACGGGAGATTCACGTTATCTTGCCATTCCATTTTTCGACTCGACTTTAGCCATGCGACTACCCGACACAATCGGTGAGCCCCTAAAGATCATTGATCAGCAAAATGCTTACCTTGCATCCGTCGAATCAACCGATCCCACAGCAGCATCACAATTCGCCGGAGATCCGCTTAAAGCATCCTGGCTCCCCGACAAGCCCTTTGCTTTAAAATGGTCTGAATTTGTAAAGACCGGTGCTGTTAGCGACAGTACATCCCCGCCAGAAGTCAACTCCCTTACTACCAAAAGAACCGATCAGGGCATGTTAGTTCGCTGGGAAGCGGAGGCCGACTTTGAAAGCGGAATTCAGCAGTTTTTAATTTTACGCAATGGGAAAGAGATTGGCCGAGTCCCTTCCGTGCTGCCGAAAAAACCTTATCGCAATCTATATCAGGGTAAAACTTACGGAGATACGCCGGTGGCTGGTTACTCCAAAACAGAGTTCGTTGATTCGTCGGGCAAAGTTACCGACAAATACGAGGTCATTTCGATTAACAGTGTTGGGTTGGAGTCTAAATAAGATCGATGGCAATCATTGCTCTGGAAAATGTCTCCATTGGTTATCGCGGACCAACGCTTCTCGAGAAGGCGAGTTGTCGCATTGAGGAGAATCAGCACATTGGTCTTTTAGGGCGAAATGGTGCCGGCAAAACAACACTTATGCGGCTCATCCTGGGTATTGAACAGCCTGATGACGGTCAGATCATTGTACATCCTGACAAAACCGTCGCCTGGTTACCTCAGGAAGTACCGGACCACATGCCCGGAACTGTCGAGGAAACCGTGTTGAAAGGTCTCGCAGAAAGCTCATTACCTGAGTGGGAACAAATCCAAAAAGTCGAACAACTGGCTTCCCGGATGCAATTGGAATTAACTGCAAACTGCAGTCAGTTGTCTTCAGGTTGGAAACGTCGTGTGTTACTGGCGCAGGCCATCGTTTCCGAACCTGATTTACTTTGCCTTGACGAGCCCACCAATCATTTAGACATCGAATCCATTCAATGGCTGGAAACTTTCCTTGCTAACTGGCGTGGATCGCTACTCTTTGTCACACACGACCGAGCTTTTCTTCGCAAAATTGCCAAAAGAATTCTCGAAATCGACCGTGGACGCATTTTCGACTGGACCTGTGATTACGACACATTCCTGGTAAGGAAGGAAGAGTTTCTGGCCGCTGAAGAAAAGCAGAATGCCTTATTTGACAAGAAACTGGCCCAGGAAGAAGCCTGGATTCGACAGGGCATCAAGGCTCGACGCACTCGTAACGAGGGCCGCGTACGAGCCTTAAAACAACTCCGACTCGAAAGAAGTCAACGCCGTGAGCGCACGGGGAAATCAAACATCCGAATACAGGAAGCTCAAAGAAGTGGACAGCTTGTTGCCGAAGCAAAGGATGTCTCATTTAGTTACGCGGACCAAACCGTCGTCCGGTCTTTTTCGACGACCATTATGCGGGGAGACAAAATTGGGGTAATCGGCCCAAATGGTGCCGGGAAAACAACACTCATTAAGTTGATCCTTGGACAATTAGAGCCTCAGACCGGTAGTGTACGACTGGGCACAAATATTGACCTAGCCTACTTTGACCAACTCCGTGAGCAACTCGACCCGGAGCAAACCGTCCAGGAGAATGTCGGAGAAGGGGCGACAAAGATAACCGTCAATGGAAATGCCAAACATGTTTTGGGTTATCTGCAGGATTTTCTCTTTGCACCGGACCGCGCTCGCATGCAAGTCAAATTTCTATCCGGTGGAGAACGTCACCGCATCCTTCTTGCCAAACTTTTCGCGAAGCCGGCGAATGTTATCGTGTTAGACGAACCCACCAACGATCTGGATACGGAGACGCTCGAATTGCTTGAAGAACGGTTGCTCGCCTTTGAAGGGACCGTCATCGTGGTCAGCCACGACCGCGCATTTCTTAACCATGTTGTGACTAGTACAATTGCCATCGAAAATGGCGAATGCAAAGAATATGACGGTGGTTATGACGACTGGTTGCGACAAAGTGCTGGCCGAAAACAGTCCCCCATGCCTACGGCTAGACTTCCGCAAACCAAATCGGTGGCGGAGCCAAAAACCAACCGCGCAGAAAAGCTGACTTATAAAGAAAAGCAGGAATACGAACAACTTCCACAAACGATCGAGCAGATAGAAGAAAGAATCTCTGCTGCCCATTCCGCGATGGCCGCCCCAGACTTCTACAAAAAACCGTCTGATGAGCTCAAAACCGCTGGCGACGAGTTAAGAAAACTGGAAGCTGAGCTTGAACAAGCCATGCATCGCTGGGAAACGCTTTCACTGCGCGACACCTAGACCTTTCCCCCCGTAATAGCTGATTTCTGACGACTGACGTGGCAACAAAATTTATTGGCACTTATAATAAGGTGATTACGTTACCGATATAGGTAATGAATATTGAATTAACGGAGGGAAATTCCGATGCTTTCTATTTATGGCAAGAAGTCACCCAAGGGCTCGTTTTGCGATGGAATAAGCCGGCGTGGCGTATTGAAAATTGGTGCATTGGGCTTTGGTGCATTCGGTCTCAACATGGCAGACATTCTGCGTGCCGAAAGCAAAACGGGGACCTCCATGAAACATAAGGCCGTCATTAATATTTTCCTTGGCGGAGGTCCTCCTCATCAGGACATGTGGGAAATCAAAACAGAAGCTCCGAAAGAGATTCGTGGCCCATTCAAGCCAATTTCTACAAGTGTCCCCGGAGTTCAAATCGGCGAGTGTTTTCCTAAGATTGCGCAGATCATGGACAAATCAACGGTACTGCGTGCGGTTGTTGGCTGTGAAGGTCGCCACGATTCATTTCAGTGCATGACTGGATTTCGTCATGCACAAATGCGGGCATTGGGTGGGCACCCTGCATTGGGCAGTGTTCTACATAAGTTGCAGGGGCCTGTCGACCCCAGCGTGCCGCCCTACATTGGCATGAAAACTGACGGTGTGTGGCGAAATCCGGGGACTCCTGGTTTTCTTGGTGCTGCTTACGCTCCATTTATTCCGGATGGTCAGGGATTGGCTGATATGAAACTGACTGGAATCACCACGGATCGTCTGGCTGATCGAAAAGCCGTATTGCAAAGCTTTGATCGCCTGAAGACAAGTATCGATGCAACCGGTCAGCTTGAAGGTCTGGACTCATACCAACAACAGGCGTTTGACGTATTAACTTCAAGTAAATTAGTGGATGCTTTGGATGTATCTAAAGAAGATCCATCCATCCGCGCCCGATACGGTGACGGCAAACCATTCCAGTACAAGTACGACGGTGCCGACACCAACAACGAAAGGCTGCTGCAAGCCCGAAGGTTAGTGGAAGTGGGCGTTCGCTGTGTCACACTTACCTATGGTCGTTGGGACAGTCACGGTGACAATGAAGGTCTGGTTCGTCACCATGGTACTCGCATTGACCAGGCCGTTGCAGCCTTGGTTACTGATTTAGAAGAACGTGGCATGCTCGACAACGTCACGGTTCTTGTTTGGGGCGAATTCGGACGCACACCACGGATCAATGCAAATGGTGGTCGTGACCACTGGCCTCAGGTTAGTTGTGCCTACATGGCTGGCGGTGGCATGAAAAACGGTCAGGCGATTGGAAGCACCAACCGTTTGGGCGAACACGCTCA
>PAAT01000008.1 GCA_002698965.1 Rhodopirellula sp.
GGGCGGCAGGCGCCGGGGCGGCAGGCGCCGGGGCGGCAGGCGCCGGCGCCCCGTCGGGCGGGCTGCGAAGGCAGAGCAGGTCCACAATGTTCTGCGAGGTAGCGCGGCTTGGGGACTTCACCTTCAGCAGCCAGTCCACCATGGAAAAGAGCGACGCGCTGTACTTGTCTTTGACGCGCTTCTCCACGTCGTACCGGCCGAAGCTGATGCGGCGAATGAGCGCGGGCAGAGCCGTCGGCACGGTGCCGTCCACGTTGGACCACGGCGAACGGAAGCTCATGAGCTCAAACGCGATGCAGCCCAGCGACCAGTTGTCCGCCGAGAAGGTGTACACTTCGCCGTTGATCACCTCCGGGGCCATGTACAGCGGCGAACCGACGCACGTCGCGCAAAAGTTGGTCCCGGGGGTCAGGGCCTTGGAGAGACCGAAATCCGCGAGCTTGAGCGTCCCGAGCTGGTCCACGAGGATGTTGGCAGGCTTGAGGTCGCGGTGCATGAGGCGCAGCGTGTTGTGGCAGTACGACAGTGCCTCCGCGATCTCCTGGACGAAGTGGAGCAGCTTGGTCTCGGGAAAGAAGCGCCGGGACGACGAGAACTGCTTGATGATGTCGTCCAGCGACCCGTTGCTCGCAAACTCCATGAGAATGTGGAACCGCATCGCCCCCGAGCCGGCCCACCAGTTCTCGATCAACGCGACCACGTTGTTGTGCTGCGCCCGCTGCAGACAGGCGACCTCGTCCATGACCTCAGCGCGTGCGCGGTCGTCGTTGCTCTTCACCGTGACCTCCTTGAGACAGTACTGCTTGCCGTGACGGGTGCGGACGAGCAGCGCGACCCCGAAGGTGCCCTCGCCGAGCTTGCGAACGTACTCCAGCCCCATGCCGGACGGCGTGACCCATGACTTTGGCATCTTGTGTCTGTGTGTGTATGTACTTTTGTGCTTTCGCGCGGAGACTGAGTTTTTTTTTTTTGTCCAAGTGCACACGAACTCCGCAACTCCAACACTCCAAAACTCCAAAACTCCACGAAGACTCCGGAGACTCCAAGATTTTTTTTTTTATGTAACCAAACTACGGACTGCTCCAAACAGCAGATGCCCATCCACACTCCCCCTTTTTTTTAAAAAAAAAGGGGGGGGGTTGGGTGGAGCGCAGACGAACGGGAGGGGGGGCGCGGCGGCTCGCCATGGAGTGCTCCGACGCTCGTTCGCTGGTGCGATCGCTCGCCGCAGTCATGCCCGATGTGATGGACGAGCACGGCGAGGACCACACTCCTCCCGACCGTCCGACGACGCCGGGAGAGCTGCACGACACATCCGCGACGTGGTACGTGTACCAGAGGCTCGCGCGGTGCAACCTCGACACGCTGAAGCGGCTGGGGCGGCGGATGCCCCCTCCCGGCGTCTCGAAGCGCAGCCAGCGTGTGCTCCGGACCGAACTGCTGCAGCATCCGAGCATGCAGTTCCACAAGCAGCTACACGCCAAGGTGTTTCTGGATCGGTACTTCGCGGAGGTCGAACGGGAGGTGCGAATGGAGGATGAGCTACAGGCGCTTTATGCCGACGTGAACGCCATGAACGAACCCATGGATTTTTGCGACATCCAAGCCATTCTGAGCCGCGCCCGCAGCGCCGGCGTGGACACGTCCGGGAGCGGGTACCGGTCGGTGCTGCGCCTCATGTGGAAACACCGCGCAGAAGCGCTGGAGCGCGCGGGCGACGACGAACAGACCGTGAAGCAGATCTTAAGCAGCGTTTCCTGATCTGTCGTCAAGCACACGCACCCACACGCTCCCGTCCAGTACCACGTAGACGCGTTCGCCGTCGGTGAAAAAGGGTTTTGTGTGTGCCACGCCCTTTGGCGTCGCAGCCCGCCGCACCGCGTCCACGACGTCCGCCTCGCGAATCCGGAGCGCACCGTGCAGCGCCGCCGCGTCCGGGATGCGCACCCACACGTCGCGCGATCGGCGGCGCGCCCCGCGGGTCAGCGCGATGCACAGGCACGACAGCGCCGACGTGAACGTCAGGCCCGCGGCGGCAGCCGTGAGGAAGGCCGAGCGCGCGGGTTGCTCGTCCGGTGGCTCCCCGGGAGGTGCGTTCGGCGGCGGCGCCGCCGGCGGCGCCGCCCGGCACCGGCACCCCGCGCAGTCCAGCGCAAAGTCCGCCTCCAGCGTGTCGCAGGTGTACCGCGCCCCGAAGACGGCGAGCGCGTCGTCGCAGCAGCGGAACTCCCCGCCACCGTAGGACACGTCACAGTCCTCGCAGACGTCCCCCGGCAGCAGGGGCGGCGGCGGCGGCGACGGCGGCGAGGGCGGCGGCGGCGGCCCGCGCGGCGGCGAACACGGCGGCGCGGGAGGCGCGGGAGGCGGCGACGGCGGCGGCGGCGGCGGGCTCGGAAACGCGAGCACGAGGGGCGGCCTCGAAGGGGGCGACGGGGGCGAGGACGGCGGCGCCGGAGGGAACGGCGGCGGGCGCGGGCGAAAGTCCGACCCCGCGCGCTGGCAAAACTCGCACCACGACCACAGCGGACTGTGCAGAAACTGAACGCCGGCGGGGCACGCCGCTCTGGTGTATCCCAGCTCCACTACGCCCGCGTGCCAGCTGATGCTGCAATTGTACGCGATGACGAGCCCAAGGCAATGGTGCATGGCCCTTGCCTGAAGCCCCATTCAAAAAAAAAAAGGGCAACATCCTTTGGAGTGTGGAGTTTTACCTTTGCCTTTCACCGCTAAAAAAAAAAAGATCGGAGTGCACAGCTCGCACCCCCGCTCCTGCTCTCCGATGTCTGACGCGCTTTCGGACGTGCTGCCCCACCTGACGCGCCCGCCATCGGAGCGCGCGCTCACGTTTGCGCGGTCGATCCTCTCCGTGTACCGCCTGCGCAAGCTGGAGTTCATCAAAGCGTGCCCCGACGTGAAGTGCCGCTACCGCCCTCGGCACCACCGGTGGCTGGAGGCCACTGCCTGCGCGCAGATCGCCCTGTACGAAGTCGATGGATACGCGTACGAGACCGATCAGCTCTTCTTGGACATCCTTCCGCTCATCTCTCCCAAGGACGGCCAGCGGCGCCGGCGCATTCGCGTCCTCTCCGAGTGCGTGCACGAGGTGGAGCTGTTCCTCCGTGGACGCGCGCCCGGCATCGTCCCCGCGCTCGACTGGCCGCGGCTCATCCCGGACCACGACATCGGCCGCGCGCTGTCGACCCTCGTCCGCAATCGCGGTGAGGAGCTCGGCCTCGAGTCTGAGTGCGTCACGCGCGCCGTCGACCTAATGGAGCGCTGGATCCGCGTCGGCCGGTTTATCCACTACGGCCGCACCACGGCGGGAGCGCTGCTGCACCTCGCCGACGGGGAGCGCGTGAGCGTCACGGCCGCGGCCGCGGTCTGTCGGATCGACGGCCGAACGATGAAGCGGGCCGCCGACGACATCCTCGAAGACCTCCGCGAGCTCGTCGAGGACGCCCACAGCGGGGCGCCGGCGCTCAAGAAGTCCCGCATCGCGTCGTCATGAGCGCGGCTCGCCTCGAAAGGTGGTCATGGCCTCGCCGTACAGCTGGGAGAAGGATTGGTGGGGGTGGTACGGCACGCCGCGGTCGGCGCACGTTTGCTCTAAGACGGCCTGGGCGATGTGGTGGTGCGAGACGTCGATGCTCGGAAACAGGTGGTGTACGGTGTGTAAATTTAGCGTCAGGTATACCAAATTGCGCGGAAACCTTACCCGCACGTCCCAGTCGCCGCACGCCTCGATCTGGTGCACCGCCCACTCGTCCGCACCGGCGACGGCTCCGCCGCGCGCCATGGCGGCGGCGGACGCGCTGCCATTGTGGTTTGCGAGCGCGATGGTGAAGTACAGGGTGCCCGTGACGGCACGCGCCAGCGCCCACAGCGCCAGACCAGCAGCGCCGCCGCGGCAGCCGACGAAGAGCGCGGCCTCCAGCGCCGGAAGCCAGTCTCCGATCGTGAGCGACTCGCGGCCGCGAGCGACGTCGGCGAGCCGAACCGCGTGGTTGACCGGAATGCCGAAACACAGGAGCAGCGGCGCCAGCGCCGGGAAGACGGAGCGCTGCAGCAGGCCGCGGCGCGCGCGCGGATCGACGACCAGGAAGGGCTCCGTCCCCTTGAAGTGGTTGTCCTCGGGGGTGTTGGTGAACATGTGGTGCTGCAGCACGTGCTCGCGGCGCCAGACGTTCGCGCTGAGCCCCACGAGGTCGAGCGCGTGCGCGTGCGCGTAATACGCGGGCTGGTGGACGAAGTTGTGGCCGAAGCTGCCGAGGATGGCGGCCACCGCGCCCATCGCCGCGGCGCTGGCGGCGCGGCCCGTGGCCAGCGTCGCGACCGCGAGGCACGCCCACGCGGCCAACGAGGCCCAGAAGAGGCCGAGGCACACGCGCGTCGGTCCGCCGCGGACGGGAGCGCCGGCGGCGCGCAGCGCCGCGCGCAGCCGGTCCCGCAGCACGCAGAAGAAGCCGTCCTCCGCCGAGAGACCGAGATCCGCCGCCAGGTTGCCCGGCGTGCGCACCCGGTACTGCTCGAGGACCCGCCGTGCTCTGCGCCAGTCCAGGTGGTGGGCCTCGAAGGCGAGCGTGGCGTCGCCGAAGCGGTCGCGCGCGAGCAGCAGAACGTGCTGGCCCCCGGGATGCAGCGCGAGGAACGGAGTGAGGTCGTAGTCGACGCCGCCGATCCTCCACCACGGATCCGACGGCTCAAACGGCACGCCGGACGAATAGCGCGGCATAGATGCCGCGCTGCCCCTTAAATCCCTACGACCCGTAAAAAAAAAAAACCGTTTGTTTCCTCAAGCCCCTCAAGAAGGCGAGGAAATGCGAAGGCACCGGCACGTCTCCACCTCCAGCGAATCACGAATCCTCTTCCGCGACATAGACGCGTACATGCAAATCGAAGACGGGTCCACTGGGCACGTTTACGACCCGTGCCACGCCACCGACGGCCGCGTCTGGATCGCAGTGCCCCATGGCCGCGCTGTGTTCGTCGTAGCCAACGCCACCGGAACCACTAGCCGAGGGCGAACTCACGGCGCCCGCTTCACGGTGACGTCCGCCTCCCAGCAGGTGGCGATGGACACCCTCCCGTTCCGTCCGTGCAGCATCTCCGTCGACGCGCTGCCCACCGACGGCGAACACGTCGGGCACTTTGTGTGCGAGTGGCAATGGTCGGAGCGTGCGCCTCCGTCGTGCGGGTGCCTGCGAATGACCCCCACGCCGCTAGTCCGAGAACGGCAGACGATTCACTTCACGACGGTGCCGGAAGCACTGCGGAACATCGTGCAAGGAAAATCGTCAGTTTGAACCCATTCCCACCCACTGCGCAACGGCGAAGCCAGGTCGAGGCCGTGCGACCGTCTCGACCGTGCGACACACAACCAAAAAAAAAAACACGGGGATACCCAAAGGCAGGACGAGTGGCGCGGTCACCATGGAAGACCTCGACGAGTGCCAGAAGCAGCAGCTCTTCGAAGGTGCCGTGGCCATTGTGAACGAAGCCATGCGGCGCAAAGAGATCGCCGTGTCCAACGAGGAGCGGCTCACGCTCTACGCACTCTACAAGATCGTGACCGTCGGCCAGCACCCCGCGCCGCCTCGGCCTGCGTTTGGAGCGCGTCGCGCGATGTGGGATGCGTGGGAAAATGCGTCGCCGACTCCGAAGGCGCAGGCGCGCGAGCGGTACGTGGCCAGGGTCGCGAACCTCACGCCAAATTAGAATCACCGCTGGGGTGAAAAAAAATAGAAAACGAAGTTGAATGCGGCGAGGAGGGAGACTCGTGCCCCAGAAAAAAAAAATGTGTTGGTAGCAATTAACCACCAGACCACGCGCCAGTCTCCACCATCCCAGAAAAAAAAAATGACAGGCTCTAGTTCACCCTGCGAAGGAGGCGCCTCCTACTTCACTGCTGCACAAAAGTGCGTGCCGTTTACACCAGGTGTGAACCCGACACAGACGCCCCCGATCCCTACTCCGACGTACGTCATGCTGGCGAACAAACCCCTGAACACAGAAGACGTCCCCTCCACGGTCAGCCGCAATTTCGCTGGCACAGCGAAAGCGGCGGCAGCACCACCCCCGTCGACCGACCCGATGCGCAAGTCCAAGAAGCTCGGGGATCTGCAGTCCTCGTCGCACTCCTCCGGACGCCCCTGAACCACAGACACCCACACACACCCACACACACACCAAAAAAAAGAAAGGCATATCCCCTTTTTTTTTCAAAAAAAGAACAGCCGAGATCGCACACACGTGCCAGACCTTTGAATACTCTTGAAGAAAAAAAAACCGGTGAGCATTTAAAAAAAATAAAATTCATGTGGTAAAGTCAAAACCACCCACCCCTCCCTTCCCCCAAAAAAATGCAGTGCAATTGCCCACCCGCCGTGCTGCAGTATACTGTCGCGCTCTGCGTTCTGTACCTGCTCCTCCGCGACATTCGGCCGATGCGCCTTTGGATGCAAGTCACGGGACGCAACTCCGCTCGGGAACACTTTCTCCCTAAAGTGTCCAACCAAACCCTCAAAGGAATCGTTGCAGTCGACGCAAACAACAACATGGTGCAAATACCCAAGGCAGACTTTGAACGCGTCATCGACGACAAGTTCAGGGGGGTTACCAGAACCATTGAGAGCACCAAAAAAGCTTTGGAGACAACGATTGCACTCGTTGAAGTGACAGCAAAAGACGGTGTGGCCAGAGCCAAAGCCGCTCAGACTACGGCAAATGGCAAGCAAGATGCAGGACACTATATAGTCAAAAATAGTGAATACCGCTTGCAAGGAAAAAGTGTGAATAAAGACGGGCACTATAAAGGATGGTTCTGGATGTCAACCGCCCATGGAGACAAAGATATGGGCGGCGTATATGACAGCGCGGAATGGTGGAAAGATGGAAATAAAGCGGTGAAAATCAAAATCGTGTAGTCACCACATTCCAAAAAAAAAAAATATTTGTTTTTATGCTCACTTTAAAAAAAAAAAAAGAAAAATGGACTTTCTTCGCGAGTGCGCAAAGCGCCTCGACGCAGGCGAGGACGGGGCCGCCGTCCTCGCCGACGTGCGCGCGCGGTACGCGACGCTCAACGGCGTGCAGCAGAAGCTTTCGGTCGTCCGCTCGCTCGCGTCGGTGTCCAGCGCCTTCGAGAGCGAGGTGCGCCGGCGCATGCCGGACGCGGGGGAAGCGGACGTGCAGCGCGTGCTCCGCGGAGGGCGGGACGCGCGCCTGAAGGCCACCGACGGCGAACCTCCTCTTCCTCACCGGTTTCCGGAAAACTTCAAGGCCTTTTCGCTCACGCTGGCCGAGCAGAAGCAGTGCAAGGCGCTCGCCGGCCAGGCGCGCATGCGCAAGACCTGCAGCCGGATCGGCGTCGACGGGCGCGAGCTGCTCGCTTACTGCCGGCGGATTGTCGACTGCGCGGAGCGGGCCCACCCAGCACGCCTGGCGCTGGCGGTCATGCTGCTCACCGGCCGGCGCATGGTGGAGGTCATCGGTGGCGGGAGCGAGCTCGCGGCGCACGATGGCGACGGCGACGGCGACGGCGACGGCTGTCCGCGCCACCTCATGCTCTTCCGCGGCCAGGCGAAACGGCGAAGCGCGATCGACAACGGCTACGTCATCCCAGTGCTGCACGACAGCGCTGCGCTCGTTCACGCGCTGAGCGCGATCGCAGGGCACTTCCCGCCAGCCTATGAGGCGACGGACGTGAAGCAGGTCCGAAACCAGAAGACCTCGCGCAAGTACCAAAGCTGGCTGTCCAGAAACCTGCACGCGGACGAAACCCTTCGGTCCGTCGGCCGACCGCACGCGCTGCGTGCCGTCTACGCGTGCATGTGCGTGAGCCTGTTCGAGTTCGTGGGCGATCCGGCGCCGTGCTTCATCACGATGAACGTGCTCGGCCACGCCTGTCTCGAGGAAAGCCTGGTGTACTCGACGGTGAATTTGGGTCCTGGCTTTGAGTCCGAGCCCAAGCTGGGGACGACACCAATCGAGCTTCCACGACTCGCCAACGAGTGACGCGCGACACCGGAAGAACGCAAAAAAAAGAAATAAAAAAAAAATATACGGAAGATTTTTTTTTTTTTTAGCATCAGCGCGCGGCCTTGCCCCGCGCGCGCCGCGCTTAAAACAAAAAAAAAAAAAAATACGCGTCGCGGTGTCATCTCGCACCGTTTTTTTTTTAAGAGCCTGCACTCTCAAGAGACCTTTGTTTTGGCAGGATGAACACAGAACTGCGCCTGCGGCGTGAAACGTTTGAGGAACCGCTGATCGAGAGACTGGGCGTGGGCGGAGGCATGATCCCCTTTGCCATCGACGAGCATGGTACAATCCGAGTGCTCCTCGGTAGGGAGCGCTTCGTCGCCGGGTGGAAAGGCTCGTGCCGATGGAGCGGATTCGAGGGCTCGCGAAAAGTGGCGGAGACGCTCAACGAGACCTCCGCGCGCGAGTTCGACGAGGAGTCCATGGGCGTAGTCATGGGCCCGAAGGCCGCCCGCCGCATCATCGACGACAAGCTGTACGCGCTGCGCATCGTGCTCAAGATACTGAGCGAACGAAAGACGCCACGCTATCACACGAATCACGCTGTTCAAATCCCCTATGACGCGACGATCCCAAAACGCTTCCTCGCGACGCGCATCGAAGTCGAGGCCGTGGAACGTCTCGTGCAGGAGTGGCGATACGTCAGGCCGGAGAGCTTTCCGGCGAAGGACGTCGGGGCGGTAGCGGCCTCTGCCGACGGCAGCGAGGCCGTGGAAGTCTGCGCCCTTGCGGAGGACGTCGCGGACGCGCCGGTCACCACGATCCGCGACGCGCGCGAGTGCAAGCAGGCGTTGCGGTGGGCGACGCTGCGAGCGGAGGTGGACGCCGCCGTACGCTGTGCGGCGCACCCCGCACTGTGCGTGCGCCGACGCCAGGGTTGGCTCTGCGATACCACGCTCAACGCCGACTACATGGAGAAGGATTTACTCAAATGGTGGGACCTCGACGAGCTTCAGCATGTGATTAGCAACCGCGGGCGCGCGGGGCACGACAGATTTCGCCCATACTTTTTGCCCGTCTTGCAAACGCTCATCGAAGAGTTCCTCGCCCTGCCGCCGTCGCCAAACGCTGCCGTCTCGCCGGACGTCCTCGCCGACCCCGAAGCCCCTCGCGCATGCGAAGACGACGCGAACGGACGCCCAGGCCACAGCGATCGCCCACACGCAACACGCAATCGCCGTGACCATCCCGACAGCGAGGACGACGTCAGTGAACAGACCGAGGAAGTGTGTCCGGGGTGTCCACCGATCTGACAGGGAGCTGGGCCGCAACGTCCTTGCGGGCGCGTGCAATGTTCGAAGCCACATTCTGCAGCGCGGTGCGAACCCACTCCACATTTGGACACACACACTCGATGTGCTTGTCCAATGGATGCACCTGTGTGCACGACACGAACGACCCGTCCCGGTGGAGCGCGAGCCGCTCCAACTCTTCTCGCAGCGTGCACGCCAGCGTCGCGTCGCCCTCGTCAAAAAGATAAAACGTTTTCTGCGTCTCCATGAGCCACCGACGGCCCAGATCTGCCGCCTTCTTTGCGCAAAACTGATTTTCGTGTGGAGCGGCTCGTCCTCCGATCGCTGCAGAGAATGTAAAAGACGGAAAACTCGGCCAGCGTGAAGCCGAGCGCTGGAAAAAATATGTCGGGAGATTGGCCGTTTGTGCGGACAGACTGAAACACTCGGCGGCGCTCTTTCACGTCCATGTTCGTGATCACCTGAAAAAGGACAATGTACTTCTCCCACGACGCACGCTGCGAGTCGGCGTCCATACCCCCAGCAAAAAGGGGACCAAAAAAATTGGCTTTTTTTTTTTTTTTACTGAGTTGTTTTGCTTTTTTTTGCGCAAAGGCCTGCCAACGAATGATCCTAAAAGGAAAAAAAATTTTTTTTTTTTTTTAATCCATTGCTTTTTCCCACTGCGTGGTGGTGGTCTTCACGGGCCGATCGAGGCCGGTCTGCACCGCGTTCGATCCGCCGCTGTCGCCCCACGGCGCGTCGACGGAGGCGGGCGCGTCGTGCAGAGCGCCGAAGGACGGACGTTCCAGAGACAGCAGGTAGTCCACGGCCTCTTCGACCGACGCCCCCGCCAGGCCGTCGCGTCGCAAATCCATCCATGCCCGCTCAACAACCGCCTCCGGGGCCGCCACCCCACGGGATCGTGCGATGCGCAGGAATTGCTTCCATTCAGGAGGGGTTTTGCACGCGGACTCTTTGAGCGCAGACACGACGGTCTTAGGAAGGTTCAGCGGCATGAACAACTCGGGCGTGTCCTTGCCCAAGCCTACAATGTCTGCCATGTGTGAATTTTTTTTTTGTTGATTTTTGTCGTGTTGGTTTGTCCCCCTTTTTTTCTCTCCCGCTCCCCTTTTTTTTTTTTCCGGTCGGCCGATCCGCGCGCGCGCGCGTGCGGTCAGTGCTCAGTTTTTTTTATTTTGGGGGCGAGGGAAAAAAAAAGCGAGAAGAGGAGTGTTCTGCGCTTCCTGTAATATGTCCGCGCCCCCCCAACCTCGGCGTGTCGAAGACGTGTACAGGCCCGCGATCGAAGAGATCCGGCGCCGCCGCGGAGCCGCCGAAGACCCGGCCGAGCGTGCAGACGCGCTGGCGCCCGAAGAGGTGGGCGACGTCACCGATCACCGCGTCGCACTCGTCAGCATCGGATGCGCCGTCCTCGCGCCGCGACCCGTCGACCCCAAGTTTCCGGCACTGCGCATCTACGGCATCTTTGACGAACGCGAAGACGCTGCCGAACACGCAGATATCATCCGCGAGGCGGACCCCGAGTGCTCCTTGATCGTGGTACGCTGCGGCCAGTGGATGATCGTCCCTCAGAGCGAAGAGATACGCGACGACGCGAACAAGGCGATCGCGCGCCGCGACGAACTTCTGCGAGCGCACAGAGACAAACGGCGGATCGAGAACGACGAATTCGATCGGTGCATCGCCGAAAACTTTGAGCGGCCTACCCCGACGTGCGGTTCGGATTCGCACTGGGACGACGACCAGGAAGAGACTGAGAGCGCTGTCCGCGAGCTGTACAAGCGGCCAAAGCGTCTCCGTGGAGGCACCGAAGTGCGAGGCCAGACCTGCTGTGTTATCTCGGTCATTCCCGACCCCGTTGCCGGAGAATGTTTGTTCAAAATTCTGCGTTGCTTTGAATCCACCATTGAAGCCAACGAGTGGGCCAGCGGTCCTGGAAGATCCCTGTACATGGAGGAAGACCTGGTCGTGACCAGCACGTGCGAATGGACCTATCCGAACTCCTTGCGTGTGAAAACGGACAAGACATTTTATCGGTTGGGCGAGCAACAAAAAATCATGGACGCCGCGGAAGAAAATCCGCGAAAAGTCAAACGCTATAAAGATTGGCTCAAAGAACAAGAGGCAGCGGAAGATGCCACTAAGGCTTGCGACGCCGGCTCCAGCACCGAAGCTGAAGAAGGAGACAAAAAGTGATTACATTTTGCGGCAATACGTTCGCGAAGGACCGCTGACGTAACGGCATGACCTGGCGCGGTCGCAAGGCGACTTTGTGAGCCCCGCGCACGGAGATTTCGGCGAGGCCTTCTTCTTGGCCGGCGAGGCCTTCTTCTTCTTGGGCGACGCCTTCTTCTTGGGCGACGCCTTCTTCTTCTTGGGCGACGACTTCTTCTTCTTGGGCGACGCCTTCTTCTTCTTGGGCGACGACTTCTTCTTCTTGGGCGACGACTTCTTCTTCTTGGGCGACGACTTCTTCTTCTTGGGCGAGGCCTTCTTCTTGGGCGACGCCTTCTTCTTCGGAGACTTCTTCTTCTTGGGCGACTTCTTCGGCATGGGTGTGTCCGATTCCATGTTTTTAAACTTTGCCGGCGTCTTCATGACTTTGAGCGGCCGCGCCTTCTTGATTCCGTCTTGACCGAACTGAAAGTACGACGAGTCGTCGGACGAGTTCGCCACTGCGTCGAACATGTTGAGGAGTGGCATTTTGACTGTTTTGGTGTTTTTGTCCTGGTTCGTGCCGTGTGTGAGCGGCTGTTTTTGGGGGTCTTTCTGGTATGAGACCTATTTTTTTTTTCTGCTGACTTTCATAGTAACCTTGAAAAAATCAGTAACATAAAAAAAAAATGCGCACCGAAGGAATTGCGGTCGGAATCGCTACGGCGATCGTCATCGTGTCGTCGTACGGCATGCGCGGCACCAAATGGGAAGAAGAAGAAAAGCCTGTCATCCAACCGCGCCCTATCACGTTTGGAATTTCGTGGGGCGTGATTTTTGTGTTGGCCATCGCTTACGCAGTGATCGCAAACAACACCACCGACTCGCTGGCGCGTCCCACTGCTTTATCGGCATACCTGTTCGCGGCCGCGTTGACCACATGTGCGGCGTGGCCCGTCGTGCGACGAAGCCCGCGACGGGCGCTCGTAGTCATCGCCACCGCAAGCGTCTTCGCGTGGGCGGCGATGCTCACAGAGCAATCGAAGCTCACAATCTACGGCGCCGCAACGCAATGCTTGGGTTCGTGGCTGACCGTGGCCTTATTGCTCAGCTCGATACTCGCCGGACTCAAACAACTGGATACCCCCAACGTGTTGGTCTCGCTGGTCACGCTCCTTTCGGTGCTCGCTGTGGGGGTTCGCGCACCCTTTTTCACGCTGCCGCTAGCGCTTGCTTGCATCAGCCAGACGAATTTTTCCGCCAAAGAAGGTTTCGGAACACTGACGGCTTGTGTTGGTGCAATCGTGGCCTTAATGACGTACACGTGACCAACCACACACAAAAAAAAGAGAGACACACACAAACACAAATTCACGACTCTGGATCCTGATGGCATGCGTGACACAGCCCGAATCGTGTGTCGACGACGTCGGCGAGTTCGGGGCACGTCGAACCACACAGATGGCATTTGGGAACAAGGACCCAAAACGCATCGAATATTTTCTGCTCCTCGTCGGTCAATATGGCCGTGGTCGCCAGCCCGTACATGCGTGAAATCATGCTTGCAAAGAAACACTGGCTTGTCGATTCCAAGTGCAGTAAAAAATGGTGAGCAGAACCAGCGCGAAGAACTTCCTCCATGCAAAACTCGCGGTCAACCGGTGAACCGGAACACGCCACCACCGAAAGCTGAACGCGAAACACCCAGTCAGCGATGGTCTCGAGCTCCATTGTTTTTTTTTTTGGGAGGTGGGGAGAGACTCTCCTCAAAGATTTTTTTTTTCTTTTCACCAGAGCTCCGAAACCTCAATGTCCCTCCACTCCTCGCCTTCAAGGCACTCGGGCTCGTTGGGCTCGGCGTACTCAAACTCGTAGTCTCCCGTGTGTGTTTGTTTCTTTTTGAGCACGGCGCCTATGTTGCCTGAATTTAAGTCCAGCCGACGCTCCGCATCGCTGATGCTCGCGTACGTCGTCCATTCCTCGGTGTTGCGCTTGCGACCACGGACGGGCTTGGAGAGTTTCAAGGCGTTTGAACGGCGTTCGGTGTTTGTGTCGTACGAGTGCTGGATGTTCTGGGAACGGGTCACCGCACGGAGGTTTGAGAGGCAGTTGTTGGACGGGTTCCCGTCGGTGTGGTCGATCTGGCGCGGGTCGTCCACGCCGCTTAAAATCCCGAACGCCGCGCCGATCGCACGGTGGGTTTTATACAACTTGCCATCGACTCCGATGCACGAGTACCCGCTTGCCGCTGGTGACGGGGTCGACACGACACCCCGGCAGCTCTTGTACCGGCCCATGGACGACACGTGCCCCGTGAGGAATGGCTTCCACTCCTCGCCGTCCAAAGACTCCGGCTCGTTCGCTTCGGCTTTGACGAACTCGTAGCCGCCCGTCTTATTGCGCTTGCCAGCGACCACCGCACTGATAGATCCCGAATCGAGCTTGAGCACGCGCGCCGCCTCGCGTGCCGACGCGTACTTGACCCACTCGTCCGACGAGTCGACTTTCCGGCCTAGGACCGGCTTTGAGCGCTTGAACGCGCTCGACTTGCGGAACGTGTTCGTCGCATACGAGTGCCGAATGTTCTCGGAATGGTTCGCCCACTCCAAGTTCCCGAGGAAATTGTCGGAAGGGTTCCCGTTTTTGTGGTTGACTTCGTTTTGGCCTTCCTCATGCGGCAGCTTGAAGGCGATGGCCATGAGCCGGTGGACAAGGTAGCGCTTCTTTTGAATTCCGACGCTCGCGTACCCTTTCGCGGCAGGCGTGGGCGTCTTGATGACGCCGCGGCTGTCCTTGTACCGGCCGTGCGATGAGATCTGCGTTTTTCTCATTGATTTCGTTTGACGTAGTACACCAACAGGCCGAACACGAGAAAGATAAAAATAGCAACAGGAAGCAGGACGAGAAACGCGACGTTCTGAGTGTGCTCGTCGTCCAAACTGATTTCCCGGGTCACAGGAGCGCGTGGCGGAGACGGTTGGGCGGAGCGGGTGCCTGAGGCCGTTCGCAGAACGATGTTCGGCGGAGAAAAGGGAGTTGCGATCGGCGGCGATGGCGCCGGTGACGCAGCAGCGGTGAGCTCACGACTTCGGCACGAAGAGAACAAAAACAGGTTTTTTGTCTCGTCACACGACGCTGCATCATCGCTGTGGACGTCCTGCACGCACCAACCAGAAAGCGTTGTCATAGATGAAGGCGATGTAGCCGCTCCCACGCCTCGGCATATTTGTTGGGCACGGATTTGTATTTGTGGCATACAGTCCTCGTCGACTGGGGACTTATATCTCGTACGCACATCCAAAAGGTTCAGCAGGCCGCCGTGCCGAGCGAGCCCGCAGCCGCTCGTGCAAACCGAACTTGTCATTTTTCCACTGAACTCGTCACAGATTTTGGTGTCACAGCTGCATACACGATTCTGAACTTCGGCGACGCACCCGAGCAGGGGGAAGGACTCTTCGAACCGGATTTGTTGTTCCGTAAAAAAAGTAGCGTTGATGCACGCAAACATGAATTTTTTATTTATTTGGAATTTAAAAAAAAAAAAGGGGGTGACCAAAAATGGGAGACTTCCATAATGTCTACCAGACATGGCATATGACAATAGCCAAGAACGAGTCTCTTCCGCGAGTAACGACAAAAACACCTTCTCACCCACCGGGCTGTTCGCTGACACAAAAACGATCTAGCATGCAGACGCAACGCATCAAGTCCAAAATGAGTATTTCCGCTCTCGCACAACGAGTTGGGATCGACCCGGAGACGCTTGCTGCGTTCGAGCGCGGCACGGACATGCTGAGCGCTGAAACGATTCAGAGCTTGGAGCACGAGCTCGAAATGGCAAATTGAAAAAAAAAAAAATCGGAGTTTTGGGGTTGTGGGTTTTTTTTTTTTGTCTGTTTTTTTTTTGCACGGAGTTCGAAAACTCCAAGAAAAAAAAAAAAGGAAAAAAACTCCCACCACCAAGTTGCTGCAGCGCCCAAGATGCCCATGAACGCACTCGATCCAGACACGCAGGCTGTTCTCCTCGAGAACAGCATGCATTGCGACATCTACGAGCCCCGTCCGAATCCGGACGTGTTCAGCACACGGACGTTTTCACTCGTGAGCACTGACAAGTCCTTGATCGCCGTGCGCCAAAGGCTCGTGCACGCCTACGTGACAATCCGCTGTGCACTGGAAGCCCCTCCCTACGGCAATCAACTCGATCGCTTCTTGGGCAAGAAACTGGTGGGCCAGAGCATGTTTTCATCGCTGTCATCGATCTGCGTTCCCCCACTTCCAAGCCCAAGCGTCGTCATCGTCTTTGTGGCGCGGGTGCTGAGCTACGCGTCGGAGGGCGGCGCGTACCTCTTTGAGTTCCCGCTCGAGCGCCTCGTGCAGCTTGCGGCGACCTGCGGCGACCTGCCGACTCTCCGTGCGATGCTGGACCCGGACATAACCAAATTTCACCACGGCATGGCCATGAGCAAGGACATGCGGTGCCGGCGATTCAATCCACAGATGTACGACAACCCGATCGAGATCGCGATCATCGCGAACACGCCCGCCGCCGTGCGCATGCTCGTGCCCCACTACCTGAAGAACGCCGTGCGCACGGCGGACCTCCATGTGCTGGCCGACGGCCCGACGCTTCAGCACCGCGCGGCCGAGCTCGGGCGGACAGAGTGCTTGCAGGCCATGGCGGAGGCGGGCGCGCGCCTCGACGACGAGGAGTACCACAATCGCCTGCCGACTTCCCACCAGACGCCGTTGCTCACGGCCCCCGGTCTGTCGACGCCGCTCGCGGCCGCGCTGCGCGCCGGCCACGTCGACACTGCCCGCTTCCTGATCTCAACGGGTTCGACGGTGACGTGGGAGGCAATCTGCTCGGCGGTGTACGGGCGCGACGCCGACGGGCTCGCGCTGTGCTTTGAGCACGTGTCGGCCGAGAAGGCGAACGAGTGGCTGCACCGCGGCGGCGTCGTAGACATGTCGCTCATGAACCGCGCGATAGTGGAAGGCTCCGACGCGTGCTTGCGCCTTCTTCTGGAGCGTCGGCCTCCTTTGGACCTGGCCAGCCACGTCGATGTGATCGGCTTCACGCACTTGGTTACGCCTCTGTGCCTCGCGGCGGCGCTGGGCCACCCCGCGCTCGCGCGAACGCTCCTCGTCGCCGGCGCGAGCCGCATTGTGCCCATGGCGCACGGCGGCTTTGCACTGCAAGCCGGCTTCCACACGCCGATGACGATGGCAGCGCAGCGCGGCAAATCTGACGTGCTCGAGGTGCTGCTCGACGTGCAAGATTCGCCTTACACGTCGGCGTCGGACCAGTACCTGGATCTCTTTGAGAGCTTCCGCGTCGCGTGCCGTGCCGGTCGACAGTCGTGCGCAGAACTGCTGCTGAGCCGCCTCGACTCGACACACCAGGGCGTGATGGCCGCGCTTCCCGAGGACAACGTCTTAGAGATCCTCCTGATGCTGATTCGCGATGTGCCGGGCAGTCAGGTGCAGTGGTTTACGGCGCGCTGCGGCATCGCACCGCTACTGTGCATGCCGTCACACCTGCTGTCTGGCGGACAAACGGCCATCCACCTGGCGACGAAGCGGCATGGCGGGCATGACCACCGCATGGTCGAGGTGTTGCTCGGCTGCCTGCACCCGCCCTGCCGCATCCAGCTCGAGACGTTCGACGACACGGGCGCGACGGCTTTGATCCTGTGCATCAAGTCTGATAACATAGCGGGCATGCGCGCGCTGCTGCGGTTCGGTGCCGACGCCGAGCAGGCCGACCGCGACGGCGTCACGCCCCTCATGCACGCGACCGTGTGCCACTCGCGCGCTGCCGTCCGCGTGCTCCTGGACGCGGGGGCGCGGCCGGAGCGCACCGACTCGCGCCGGCGCAACGCGCTGATACACATGTGCTACTCGTGCTGGCAGCCGTCTTTGGAGACCTCTGACCAGCAGCAGACGATGAGCCAGATCGCGCAGACCCTGCTGGACCAGGGCGGCATGGACGTGAACGCCCAAGACGAGCACGGCGCCACCGCGCGCCACGTCGTGGCGCAGCTGCACATCCGCGACGGCGGCCGGCTGTACCGCACGCTGAGCGCGGCGCCGGGCGTGGATCTCGGCGTCAAAGACAACCTCCACCGCACGGCGGACGACATCGTCAAGGACATCCACGGCGCGGTCAACGGACTGCTTCTCGGCACGGGGATGGCCTCGTCTTCCTCGTCGAAGGCGTCCTCCAAATGGCCCCGTCCGCGCGGCCGCCCGCCTCACGACTCCAACGGGAAGGCGATGGCGTGGGACAACGTCAACGGCGCATGGACGTTGGCGCCGGACGCGTCGGCGATGCCGGACGACCTCCCAACGGAGCCGCCGAAAAAAAGGCCGCGCGGGCGTGCCCCACACGATGCCTCCGGCATGCCAAAGCATTGGAATGTGCACACCGGACAGTGGCAGTGAAGCACCCGAGAGAGCACGAGGGCGAGAGCACGAGGGCGCGGGACGAGGGCGCGGGAGAGACAGTGACAGCGTGAGAAGGACAGTGACAGCGTGAGAAGGACAGTGACAGCGTGAGAAGGACAGTGACATGGGTGTGGAGTGTGTGAGAAAAACGGGTGTGGACTTCTTGACTTGGAACCGTGGGTGTGGTTTGAGTTTTCTCGGTTGGTGTAGGCAATGTAGGTAATGTTCTCATTTCGAGGATGAGGATATGTTCGATTGATCATCCGCGCCGTCAGAAGTAGCGGCCGCATCGTCGACGAGGCGGTGCGCCGCGGCGAAGAAGGTCTCACGCGTGCCGAACGCATCGACGGCCCTCTTTTTCTGGGGGTCTGACATGTTCTTCCAGATGAGCGCATCGCTGTTGCCGCTCGCCGCGCGGTCCCGCGCGGCCTGCATGTCGGTGCACCACACTTGGAACTTTGCATTCTCCAGCCACGCTGCGGCGTCGCCGCAGCGCTCGCGAACGGCACCGATGGCAAAGGCCGAGCGCACCGCGCGAATGCGCATTGTTTTGATCGACGCCTGCAACGAAGCCACTGCGCGGCTCATGGTCGTCATCTCGTCCAGTGCTGCCTGCGCGTCGTCGCGCAGGCGCTCGGCAAAGGCCGCGAGCTCGCCGGCGACGCGCGACGCGTTCGCCGCGGCGGCGGAGTCGTCGGCGCGCTCCTGGGCCGCGCTGATCTGCGCCCGGTGGCTGCGGCGCAGCTCAGCGCACTCTTGCACGAGCCGAAGGTGCATGGCGACGTGCGCGACCAGCGTCTCGCGCGCCAGCGAGGGCGCGTCCGCGCCGCGCTCCGGGCCCACGTAGGAGACGGGCACACACCGCACGCCACCGCCGTCGGCGACCATCTCGACGACCTGTGGTTCGGCTTTCTTGGTGTGCGCGCGCAGGCTGACAAAAATCGCCGAGTGAAAGAGCCCGTTTGCCACGCCTGCGCCGGCCTTCTGCTCGAAGACGGCCAGATCTGTTCCGGGGTCGATCTTGGCGCGGTTCTTGCATTCGATGGCGATTTTCAGCGTCGGGTCGGAGAGCGGCCACGCGAGCAGGTCCATGTAGCCTTCGTCCTTTCGTGCTCCCATGCTCGTGTCCGAGACGCCGAAGCCGTGTTCCGTGAGCACGTCACCAATCAGCCACTCGCCGACGCGCCCGCGGGCCGTCGGTGTGCGCAGCGTCTCGATCTCAGCGGCGAGCTCGGCGTTGTCGCGAGTGAGCCGCACGACTTCCTCCAGCCGCTCGCGCGACTCCGCGCCGAAGCGCTGCTGCAGCTCCAGCCGCTCGTTACTGAGCTTCTGCACGGAGGCGCGCAGCGCCGCCGTCTCCTCGGCCGAGGCGTTTGCAATCTGGTCCGCCAACCGGCGCGCATCGAGCTCCGACCGCTCGCTCGCCGCCAGGTCGGCGCGCCCCGCCGCCGCGTGCAGCTCCTCGTTGTCCCGCCGAGCGACGAGGAGCTCCCGCTCCAGCCGCCGCACCTCCTCGACGTGCTTGGCGCACCTGCTCTCCTGCTCCCGCACTGCCGTGGACGTCAGGGCCGCACAAATCGCTTCGACGTCGGTGCCCTCCCGCGCGCGCGGCAGTGACAGCGCAAACTTGAGCAAGTCGGTAGTTTGAATCGGGTCCGCAATCTGTTCAAGCCACTTGTCGTGAAAGTCGGAACACACGGTGAGCGCAAGTGTTCGGACGTCCTGCGGGTCGCTCGTCACCGCCGACGGCGTGGGCGGTTCGGGCGGTTGCGAGCGCGAGCGCTTCGACATTTTTTGTTTTTTTTTAAATTCCCCACCCTTTTTTTTTTTAATAATTCCCAGACCACCCGGCGTCCGCAGATTGACAAATCTGATCAAAGTCGACGGCGTCGGCCTCCGACCAACCTCGGTAGTTGGCGTGTTTTTCGGCGTTGCTCATTCGATCCCAATTGTTCGAACCGCCGTCCAACCTCGAAAACACCAACCCGTTTTCCTTGGCGGCGAAGAAGACCTCGACGTGGCCCATCCCAGCGTACCGCACCGCAAAGTCAATGTACCTATCGTTGGTGCGCGCCTTGGCTTCGTTGTAGCTCAAGATGGTCAGAGATCCGCGGTACCACTCGGTGTCCGCGCCGAACTTTTCGTAGTACGTCCGCACGACCTGTGGGATAGCCGTTGGAACCTTTATCGGAGTTTCCAGAGGTGGCGGTGTCTTCGTCGCCACTTGTTGAAAAAAGGGTCGATCCGTGCATCCCGGGACGCCGGCCTGCATCTTGTTTTTTTTTTTGTTTGGGTGCGGCGCACGCTTGGCTTGCGAAAAAAAAAAAAAGAAAACTGATAAAAAAAAAATGTTCTTGCTTTTCTTCTTTCCACAACTGCGTTCTTGCCTGCATTCGCGATCCTTGCTCCGCTCGAGCCCGAGGCGCGCACCAAAATCGAACGAGTTCTCGTTGCTGCCTCAACTTTGTCAGACCAACCGAGACTGTGCCGCGCCCGAGCGGTGCGAATGCTCGTTTTACAGCCTTTTGTTCTGCTGCGAAAATCCCGGAACCCTAGTGCCCGTGCCGCGACCCATTCCCATCCCGGTGCCCATTTGAAATGGGCGGTCGCACAGAATTAGGCTTGCGCAGGTTGTATGGCCTGTGCAAACACGCTGCCGGCTCTTGCGGCCGCCTCCCAGTGCTCCAACCAGCTCTGCATCCACCCGCCTTTACCGGAGGGGACGAGGATTCGCGGGCGGAAGATCACGGTGATTGGCTGCGGGGGTTCTGCGACCTGCGTCACCAGCATATCCAAAGCCTCGGACATGCTGTACCTCTCGCGCCAGTCGAAAACCATCGGAACGCTACGTCCTTGTTTGAGTCGGTGCGCGTCTATCTGCGCCCATGTCACATCCTCGTCGTTTTGCGACCGATCGGCCATGCGCAGCACCACATAGTGCCCACCTAGGTGGACAATGAAGTCCACGCCAATCATCGTATCCATCGAAAGGCTGATCAGCCGCACCAACCGTTCATTCAGCAGCTCCTCGAGCGCAGGGCCCACAGGTGGGTCTTTATCTATTTTTATAAACTCCATTACGTCGTAAAAGGTCTGGCACAGCACGTCCGCCTGGTTGGACACCTTAAGCATTCTGCTCCCCTTGATGATCCCGGCGTAAGCTCCGATGTACTCCTGGTAGAGCGTGCGCACCAGCCTGAGCACCGATTCTGAATTCAGCCCGTACTCGCCGTCGGAGGCAGATCTCACGTGATCGGTGCCAACATTGCTTTCGAATAGCTGTTTTGCACCTTGGGCCATGGGAAGCAGTTCATCGCGGCCTCGTAGCCACAGGCCCCGTAAGCGCGCGTGATCGCATAGAGCCTGTCTGACTCAGACAACCACACCATTTCTCTGAACGGGGACCCGGCGTTAACGTCGCTGTCTAGCTCAACGCCATTTGCAAAGCTGGACGTCGAGGAAGAAGCTCGAAAAAGAACACGCTTCATGAGTACCATGGAAGTCTTTTTTTGTTTTTTGGGCTGATGGGGGGTGTTTCCTTTTTTTATCTAATAAAAAAAAAATCAGTTTGACTCTTTTCCTTTTTTTTGTTGTTGTCGTAACACACACATCCTTTATCCAAAAGAAAAAAAAATCATGCCGTTTGTGCCAGATTCGATGCAGATTCGGAAGGCGGCCTTCGGCCGCACCAAATTGTTCCTGCCCACCACGTCGACGCTGCACCGAGAAGTCCGGTGCCATGGCAGCATCACACGCACGGATTGCGCGAGCGTGTACCACGTGCTCCCGCCCGCGTTCGCCGCCGGCGAAGTGAGCTGCTGGCACTGCTGCGAGCCGATCCCCGAGCCCAGCACATCCGTTCCCATCCCGAAGCTGTACGATCGTGCGGAGAACGTGTATCACTGTTTCGGCGCGTGCTGCTCTCCGGCGTGCTGCAAGGCCTACGTGATCGAGAACACATCCTTTGACCGAGGACAACAGCTCAACGTGCTCACCCGCATGCTGCGCGAAGTGTACGGGTTGACGGGGATCGTGAAGGAGTCACCGCCGCGCGCGGCCCTCAAGCGTTTCGGAGGCTTTCTCGAGGCGAATAACGATGCTTCGTCTGTGGTCTGCAAGATCGTGTGCCCTCCCTTTGTCTCGTACTCGATGATCGTGGACGAGCACGCGCCGGTCTCGATCCCCGAACGTCATGAACACGAGATGTCGACGCCGCTGCCCGTGGAGGACGCAGACAACTTGGAAGAGCCGCAGCCACCTGGCTTGTTTACGGATTTTGTGGCGGCCAACCTCGCGAAAATCGAAAAAGACGAGCCGGCGGCCAGCAAGCGCAAACGCACGACGCCGGCCGCGGCCACGCCTTCGCAGGTCAAAGGGCCGATGGCAAAGTTTAGAAAGGAAACCTAAATTTTTTTTTTCCATACGCGTTAAGCAAAAAAAAAACACCCAAAGAGAGGAAGGGTGCATCAATGAGCACGAAGACGGAGTTGGGTGTTTACAATGAGATGTCTTCAGTGAACGACTTCGGATGCTCACTCGTGCGCAACGTCAAGGTGTGTGGGGTTTCGTACACGTGTGCGACGGGTGACGGTGACCAGCTCATGTGGGTACAGGAGCGCTCTATCAGCGACACGTACAAGCCGCAAGCTGCTGGATGCTCCGTGGACGGCCTCGCAGCGCTCGGTGCCATGAAAGGATGCGCCGTCCACATCCAAGACGAGACCTGCTCCGTGCCGCGGCTGAGTCCGGAGACGCAGGAGAGGTGCGACGACAACCGCACCGGGTACTACTGCTTGGCCAATATGAAAGAAGCAGACAGCACAACGCGCGAGTACTGCCTCAGCGCCTTGGACGATCGGCCCGGCAAAATGCCCAAGGTTTTTCCGTTTGCTCAGCACGCGTGTCGGGCGATGGGTGCCACGCGCGAAAACGCGGTGATGATCGAGAGGACGTTGCCCTTTTCGAACGACCCCGACGTGAACATTGGCCTGACGACCATCCGTCGAACGCAAGGCGCGCCCGGCCCGGACCCTGCACCGACCTCCGTGTCCGCGCAAGTTGGTCAGGCGAACGGTTCGGCGCCGTCCAACTCAGGGGCCGCGAAGGCGTCGCCGACCACGGAAGAGGCTGAGCTCGCCAGTGCGGTCGCGAGCGCCGTCGCGGCGTGTGCGGTCGACGCGGCCCTCAAAATCCAAGGAAGCGACGCGCAGGATCCACCCCCACCTCCGGCCGCGCAGGATCCACCCCCACCTCCGGCCGCCCAGGATCCACCCCCACCTCCGGCCGCCCAGGATCCACCCCCACCTCCGGCCGACCAGGATCCACCCCCACCTCCGGCCGACCAGGATCCCGTGCAGGATCCCCAGGATCCACCGCCAGCTCCATCGGATCCGGCCGCCCAGGATCCTCCTGCGGCGACCGAGAAGAGCTACGCCTGTTCGTGGAACGGCGCGCCGATGCTCACTGCCATCGGCACGGCGTGCAGTGCGGAGGACCCGTGTGCCTTCCGACGCGAACTGGTCATCGACGCACTGGTCGAGCAGGATTTGAACGTGGCCATTGGAAATCAGATGCTTCCGGACGCGTTGGAAAACCTGCGGCAAACCAAGTCAAAGTACTACGCCGACATCTATGACGGCATGAACGACGCACAGCGCAAGGCCCTCGGAAAGCGCGCGGGCGACGAAGGGCGCCCCAAGTGTGTGGCCAACGTGTGCGCCATCGAGCGCGACGCGATCTCGTCGATGCGCGTCAACCACGCCCACTGGAATGCGGACCTTCCGACGACCGTCGTCGCCGATGCCGACGGTGACGTCTTCTTCCGCCTCCCCACGGGCAGAATGAAGAAGGCGGTGATCGAGATGTGCGACGGCGTGAATGAGTCACCGCTGTGCGCTGCGGTGGCGACCATGCAGGCCGTCTCCCCCGTGGTCGACGACGACGATGGCGTGTCCTGGCCACTGAAGGGCGTCTTGCCGACGCCCGTGCTGAAGCTGACGGTCGATGGCACCGAGGGTGAAACCGCAATGGCGGTCGACAACCGCGTGCACGCCACGACGACCGCGTACGTGACCGACCGAGCCCAGACCTGCGCGGCCGCGCTGTGCGAGCGGCTGCCAGCGACCGAGTGTCCAGAACGATTCTGCAGCATCGAAGGCAATCGGTGCGTAGCGCAATCGCTGGAGGAGGACGCCATGGTGCGGCGCCAGCTGCGCGCGACCCCCGTCACCTAGGAGGACACAAACTCCCAAGCAAACACAAGGAGAGGATCGTTCCTTAAAAATTTTTTTTATAAAAAAAGGGGCAAACATGTCACAGGAGCGGTGCGCCAAAGCACGGCGGCTGCAGGAGCGGCCGCATTTAATCGAGAGTGCGCGCGTTCGCGTCATCGACGACATGACAATGATCGCCAGAACCTACCAGAAGCTTGTCACGAACCTGCATCACGGCAACATAACCACCGCGGAGCGCGAGGGTGTGCGAATGTTTTGGGTTCCTTTCCTCCGCCAAGTGGAGTACAGCCTGCGCGCGCTGGACGAGGAAGCGTTGCGCCCGCAGGTTCGACAGGTGGCTCTCGATCTCCTGCATGCGTTCTTGATGATCGCCACGCGCGTTTGGGACGACGGTCTCTACGTAGGTTCGGAGGCCCTCGCGCGCTGCTCCGATGCGTCGCTGCGCGGCCCCTTTGCGCCGTCTCGGTTTGGACGCCTGATGAACCCGGGCAACGCGTGGTTTGATCTTTGAGAAAAAGGAGAAAAAAAAACGCAGACACGGCACGTGCTGAGCCGGTGGAAGGGAATACCAATCGCCGTCGCGCCGTCACTTTGCGAGCAGATCGTTAGAGGCCTTCATCCGAGTCGGTGTGGCGTTCGTCGTGTAATAGTTTTTGACGTATTCATCTATGCGCCGAAAGACACGCGCAGCGAACGCCTGCACCGACACGTCGGAAGCGTTGCCGTCGTCTTGCAACTGCGCAAACTCCAGCGCCATGGCCTGCGCAAAAAGCTTGCACATCTTTGGGAGCGCACCACCCAAATGCAATGTCTCGATGCAGACCTCGTACCCGGGGTCGAGCAACGGATGGGCACCGTAGACGCAACCGATACTGCTGCTAAAGGCCAGAATCTTTTCGTGCACGCCTGCGATGACCGGGTCTGCATCCCCCGCGCCGGCGGACCACTGCGACTCCGCTAAGTGCACGCTGCGACGATCCGTGTCGATGATGATGACGGCGGCATGCCAGTGCTGATCGTCCGTGGGCAGCACTTGACAATGCACGACGTGACCTTGTAGAGCCCACTTTGCGTCGGAAAGCGTCATGAACAACGGAACAAAAATCCACCGTTTCGCACCGCGAACAATCGAAGCTCGAAGCTCGCCCATCGCCTGCTCGTGCCGTTGGACGACTGACTGGGCGTCGTACCGCCCCGCGCGCTCGCGGCGGAGCAGCGCCCAGTCGACGCGCACGTGACGAACCTGCCGCATGCAAGATGCGCCTTCCAGCGGCGTTTCGAAGTGGCCCACACGGGTGTCCACCGTGCATCGAAACAGGTCGTACGGCACGCAACCGACGTACAGGCACAACTCGCTTTCTGACAATGGCAGCATCATGGGAAGTTGCTGGTCGGAAGGGTACGCCTGCTGGCCGTACCGCGCCCACCGTGAGCGTGTGCCTTTGGTAACCGCGAATGACGCCATCGCTGTCTTGTCTTGACCGGGGGTGGTCTGTACGCGTGCGCCTGTCGCGCCGTGTTTCGGATTGACATTTTTGCATTCCTTTTTTTTTTTTGCGGCTCTGATGAGTCAACCCAACCCTCCTCCCCTTCACCGCTTTTTTTTAATGAGCTGCGTCATCTGCTTCGACCAGGGGCACATGCTCCACGCGTGCGCGACGTGCTCTTCCCGATATTGCACAGAGTGTCTCAATCAACAAATCCGTTTCGGAAAACGTTCGCCAACGACATCGCCGGGCGCCGTCATTACTGGTCGTAGGTTGGCTTGCTCCACATGCGGCTGCCATTTTCTGAAGCTCGGGCGCGGGGCTGACCGGAGCTTCGAGTCTGTGCCGGCACCTCATCGGCCCACGAGGGCCGAAATGTTCTCAGCAACGTCTGCAACGTGATCCCAGCACTGCGCTCGCGACCGCTGTCATCGTCGCCAGCACGGCCAAATATGAGCTGCGTGCTCGGATCGTAGAAAAACGTGGTCTCGTTGCGGCGGTGGTCAGTGCAGACCGCAAAATCGACCGCGTCCGGTCGGTCCCGATCGACAGCTATTTTGAATGCCGCTTTGATCCACGTCGGCGACTTCAAAGTGAGCTCTCCGAGGTAAAACTCGTAAGACTCATGGAACCGGTCGTAAAAGGCGGACAGATCTTCTGGCAAGGGCGGCAGCGAGTGCGTCGCCTTCGTGTTGGGCGGCGCCCACGGTTCGTCTATTGGCCGGCCAATGCCGGGGCGGACATAGTGTGCGAACGAGTGCATGACGCCGCGCACGTTCGGGGATAGACGCGGCGTCTTAGGAGGACTCGGGGGCGGGGGACTACGAGGCCGGCGGGGCGGGCGCACGGGCCACGCCTCGTGTCGGTCGGCGCGGCGAGAGCGCCGGTGGTAGTGCACGTTGGAGGTACGCGGCGTCGCGCTCCGCGCGCGCCACGACTGTTGACTGGGTGCCGACATCAAACACGGCGCGAGGTACACAGACTCCGCACAAACGACCACAAATAAAAAAATCGCACAACACACACACACACCTCCCGTCAGCCCTCCGCCTCGTGTTGCCAATACACCCTCTCAAAATCGACCGGATGCGGGCTGCTGACGCAGTCTTTCTCATCTTCTTGATTCGTTCTGCTTCGCCATCAGCGCATCCGCGATGCGGAGCGCGCAAAAGATCGTGATCCGCGCCTCGCGCAGCACGCAGGCCGCTGAAAACGCCTCACCGGCGCGCGGCCACGCCTGCATCCAACCGTTCATGCGAACTTCGTGCAGAGGATCGGTAGTGCCATCGGTTATCGCCGGAACTTGAACGCGCCGAACCGCATTAAACTCGCACAGCTCTCTGCCCTCGCCGTCGTTGACAAAGAACGTCATGGCGTCGTCAGTGAACTTCGACTCGTCCCCGCGAACCAAGACACGCTCCCGACCGTCGAGAACGAAGGCATACCGCCCGGCACGATCGTCCGCCGAGCGCATCTGCACGGAAGTGCCGCGCCGCTGAATTTCAGTGAGGACGTCGGCTAGCACAAAGGGACTCTTGATGCTGGTATCCCCGAACGCGGCGAGAAAGCGCGCGTGATGCGCGGATGCGATGCACGGGACGAGTATGTTCTCCATCCTCCTTTCCTTTTTTATGTATTTATGTGTGCGGAGAAGAGAGGGATTGCGGAGGGTGGAAAAACAAAAAAAAAAGGAGGGGAGAGCGGCGAATCAAAATGGCACCCGTGGTTCCTCTCACTTCGGACCGCGACGACGTCGTCGCTTCCGCGCCGTCGGAATCGATCGCAGATGATGATGAAGACGCCCGTTTCGCCGGCGAGTTGCTCCTGGCCGGCGCCGCGGCCTGCTTTGCGCTCATCCCGCACGTCTTCGGAGCCATAGTCGCCATCAATGGAATGATTTGCCACATCACCGCCGCACACCGCAGCGCGTGCGCCTTCCCCGCCGCGTGCTGGGATTCGGCGTGCACCGTTCTCGTCGTCGGCTACGTCGTTTGGCAGCCCTGCTCGCACCCGGTGACGCCCGCAGGCGCGATCATCGCTCTACTGGGCATGCTCGTCGTGTTGTTCTCCCCAGGACCGCGCAGCCGCGCGGCCGCGCACTTCGGGCTGGTTCAAGCTCCTGGGTTCGCTGGGCTTCTTTTTTTTGCTCTGATGTGTTGACTTGAGTGTGTTGTCAGAACAACAAAAAAAGAACCAACACAACACAAGAACAGAAAAAAAACCAGAAAAAAAACACTCCCTTTATCGGTCATCGCATGTTTCGGAGCACCCTTGCCCGACCTTCGTCGTAGACGGGTGCGGGCGGCGTGCACCGGCGCCAGCTCGCAAACGCGCGTTGCGAAGGTGTGTCGCTCAACCTCATATCGCTGAACGACTGCACAAAGCGGACGGCTTCGATGGCTGTCATCAGGTAGCGCTTTATCAGTTCGCCTTTCTCGTTCATGTACATTGGCTTGTCGGCATCGGACACAAACACGCTTTCGCGTCGGAGAATCGTCCACAGCTGCGCCACCGTCTGGCTCTTGAGACACTTTGTATCGACGTAGACCTCGAACATCCCTTCTCTCCCGCACACGTTTTTTTTTGTTTTTTTTTTGGGAGGGGAGGCTCCCCTTTTTTAGGTTTTTAGGGGGGGGGCTCCTCGTCGTCGCTGGAGCTGGGACTCGCGGCGCGGCGCGGCTGCCGTCGTCGCGGTGGCTTAGCGGTGCGCGAAGAACGACGGTCGTCTCCGCCCATTGGCGCGGCGCGCTGCAGCATTTGGCGGGCCATGGAGCGCTTGATGTGATGAAATCCCAAGGACCCCACCATACTCATTGCAATCTCCATTTCCGGGTTGCGGCTGACTCCCCTGCGACAGTATTTTCGGTATATCCGTGCAAGATTTTGATCGTGTTTTTCGAGGTCTTGGCACACTTCCGCGCTCCAACCCTCCAAATCCAGCAGCTTGAAGCGGTTGTTCACGAGCTCGATCCCTGTGACAACCATTCGCAGACCGTCCCGCATCATGGAAACATTTGACTGTTCGTCCAGCGCGAGAGTGTGGCGGCGCATTTCCAGCAGCATGTCGTCGAGCGGATCGCTCAGCGTCCAGTTTTTGGTGAGCTTGACGCCCCGGCGCTCGAGCGCCTGCAGGTCCATCAGCACCGTGCGCTTGGAATCCGTCTCATCCTCCATCGACAGGGGTTCGTAGGAGGTGCTGACCGCGGCTCCCGGGTACGCCGGTGGGTCGTCGCTGCGTCGACCGTTGAACGGAAGATAGTCCGAGCCGCACGACGGCCGAAGCGGAGGATCGTGCAAGCCGCCGTGCTCGTCGTCGGCGTGATCGCACAAAAAGCCATCGGCGGACGGCCGCTCAGCGTGCGACACGCTGGGTGGCTCCTCACAAGGCGACGGCGACCACCCTTCGCACGGCGGTCGCGGCGGCTCTTCGTACGCATACGACTGTGGCGGCGGCGGCGGCTCGTCGAACGGCGACTGCGCCGTCTCGCCATACGACGGCTGCGTCGGCTCTTCGTGCGGCTGCGGTGGTAGATCATCGTGAGCGTCCCCGCGCGGCGGGGACGCCCCTTCGTACGTCGTCGCGTGCGCCCCATCGCGCAGATCCTCATCAAAATCCAAGTCCGCGGGAACTCGATGGGTTATGTCTACGATGCGATCGTCGTCCTCGTCGACTGTATCGAGCTTCGCATCGTCGTCACGCGCTCTGACATCTGGCACGCGACTTCGGTCAATGTTCTGTGGGTTAGTCAGCATGGTGAACATGAGTTGATCTGTCTGTGACACGGTGGACCACGCGACCGACCGAGCATCGTCGTCGTCCATTCTCCGAATCGCGCGCGAGTTACTGGACTTTAAAAAGAATTCGCAGATTTTCTGCAGCGACAAGTGCTTGACCGCGCTAACCTTTTTTTGCGCACGCCACCACGTCAGCACGAAAACCCAAAAAACTGATTTTTTTTTGTTTGGCTTAGTAAAAACCAAAAAAAAAACTTAAAAAAAAAACCCCCCAAAATGCCTCAGATTCCTCAGCGGCCTATCGAACTTCCAAAGGCAAAAGTCGTGAATGTGACGCCAGCTGCGAAGCCCGCTGCAGCAGCCAAGAGTGCGCGTGGCGAGATCGTACCCACCGCATTTTTCGCGGCGTACGCGTTCTTCCAGCTCCTATCTTCCGGTGTGATCGTTGCGCTATCTGGCGTAAACGGAGAATTCGGAAGCATTGAAGCATGGTTATCGACGGCCGTCAACGCTGTTGCTTGCTGTCACTATTACCAAATCTACCAGGCACGACGGAGCAAAGAGGGCGACGAATCGCTGGTAGTTGATGTTTTAAGGTACTCGGATTGGATCGTTACGCTCCCGCTCATGGCGCACGAGCTGCGGCTCTCCGTGACGGTCGCCAATCAAGCGAGCGAGTTCTACCTCCCTAGCTGGTCCGTGTCCGTGCTGGCCGGATTCACAGTTTTCTTCGGCGGTGTGTGGAAGTTTTATTGCCGATCGTGCCGGAAGCCGCGCACACCGGACCAAATCGTGATCGGTACCGGCGCATTCGCGGCGTCGTGCGTTTGTTTTCTGCTCGTAACGGTGGATTTGCTGAACGGGCTCGGTCCGATCGAAAGCGCTGCCCGTCGGTGGCTCGCCGCGCTCACGGTGGCGTGGTACGGCTACCCCGTGGTCGCGCTCGCCCGGCGAACTGACAAGGTCAGCGAAACCATTTCTGACTTTTGCTTTGCTGCTCTGGACACCTTTACGAAAGGAGGCTTGGCACTTTACGCGGCCGGAGTCATTGGCGCATCTTGAAAACAACCAAAAAAAAAAATATGAAAAAAAACTAAAAAAACCAATTCTAAATGCGTCACGATTTGAATTTCACGGAAATCGTGCATCTCACACCGGAACTTTTGATCACTTTTCAAGAGGACGCAAAACGGGCTCTGGTAGGTGACGGAAGCTGCTCACTAGACAATGTAGCAATTTCCTGTTTCGCCTCCGAGCTTTGTTCTTGCAATCGCAACCCGCAGTCTCTTGAGCTTTCCAGTTTGATGGACTTTCCGATACGGCTGGTCGCGGTGCGAGAGAATGTCTTTGTGGGATGCGTCGCTGCTGGCCCGCTCCGCGACGTCCCAAACTCGTTGCTGAGAAGGGTAGGGTGCAAGTCGAGCGATCTATTTGTTGTCTCGCTCTGCGTGGCCTCCGATGCACGCAACGGCGGCATCGGCCGGCTCCTTCTCGACGGCGTGCGGCGCGCCGCGCCGAGCTCGGACCTCTACCTGACGACAAGAAAAATGTCTGACGGCAGCGATACGGCCTTGGATCAGTTCCACCGCGAACGGCTCATTCGACAACACCGTTTTTACACAAGCGAAGGGTTTGTCGAGAAAGTCTGTCCAGATCAGGCTTTCCGGTTATACGTTTGGGAAAAAAGCAGTCAAA
>PAAT01000009.1 GCA_002698965.1 Rhodopirellula sp.
TAGTTCAAGCATTATCTTGAGCCGTCTCGTTGCGGCCGCCGCCTCCTTCGTACGTGCGAGAGGAGTGGCGATTGTTAATTGTTCGATCACGATATCAAGATTTCGTTCTGCCAGAGCAGTACGGGCTATCGACAGGGATTCTTTAAGCTTTGCTTTCTCCGTTGCCGTCAATGGTTCCGCTGCAGGCGGATCCGGCTTCGGCGGAGCATTTTCTACAGGCTTAGGCTCTTTCGGTTTAACCGGTTTACCAAACACCGGAGGTAGGGGATTGAGAGGATTTTCGCCAGTATCTGGATCTCGCGGAACGGGCTCCGGCATTTCCGGTTCTTTCCGTTCAGGATCGGTCTCAGACACCGGGCTATCCTCCGGCTTTATCTTTATTCTATCTGGGGTCTTTTGAACTCCTTTTGTCTTGGCCGTTTTATCAACGTTCGCAACTTTGGTGTTGCCTCCATTCAATGCGAAGATTGCAATCGCCCCTCCAACAATGGCAAACATGCTGATAACCAAAAGCGGGAGGGGAAAGCGATTCTGGTTAGCGCGTCTTTTTGAATGTCGTCGGCTGCTGCGTGAGCGACGGCCACTGTCTAGTGAAAAGCCTGACTCCTGATTATCTGGCACTGCTGCAGAACCCACGCCGGGCTCTACCGATTGAACAGTGCCCACAGTCATTGGCACTTCGGCGGCCACGGGTATCTGAGCACTGGCTAACAAAGGAGCTGTCGCCGGATCCACAATCGGTTCAGCAGGGGGAATTGGAGGAGGATTGCCCGAGCCCAGATGCGATGGCACTAGCTGATCTGCTAAACTCTGTGATCGCCCGGAAGACTCTTCTGGTATGTCTTCACTCGCTAGATTTGCCGAAGCAACAGCATCGATAGGTCCATTCAACACGACTAACTCTAACGCTTCAGGCTGTGCTCCTGCTGCTAGCTGTTGGTCATAAGCACGACGCAGCTCGACGTCAGTCAGAGTCACCCTGGCATTCGAAATCTCATCAAGAATCGCTAACCATATCTGAGCATTAGCACCGGGCTTAAAGCCCCGAACCTTTGCTAACGCCTTTTCGCATCCCCTGGCAACAGCTGTTTCATCTCGTTCATCCTGTGACAATCCCAACAACTGATAATAGTTCGGTTTTTTTGGCGCGGTGTCCAAGTCGAGAAAGAGCTTATATGGATTTATCTGTTCACTCATCTATATTCTGTCCCTGCAACCGAGATAACGTCTACACGGTTCTTTCACCACCGCTTCAAGAAAACTTGATTGTCCGCTAACGGTCCCCTCCGCCATTTACAAGAAATCTATACCTAAAACGTATCATACAGCAAACTGTACTCACTAAATCACTTTTGTATTTTTTACAGAAACAAGGAACTCGGCCCCCTTAAATTCCGTCAAAGTATTACACTCAATTAACTGAATCACGGGCCTTGGTCGCCCTTTTCCACAGATTTTGGAATGCTGACATGCAACGTATTTTCGAAATAAGTCTTAGTTTCGCTGCCATTCTGGTGATAGCTGCTACTTCTTACTACACTTTTACCAGCCAACAAAGCCAGCTTGCTCCGGCTATTACGCAGGTGCTTCAACCGGCAACAGGAACGCAAAATACCATCGCTGATAGTTCCGATGGCATTTCTGCAGAGGTACGTAACAAGGCCAAGAAACTTTACGACGACGGCAACTACAAGGAAGCCTACGAATTTTACGTAAAGATCGCTACCGACCCCAAAGCTGGGGGACAGCCATTGGTTAGTGACCTATCAGTGCTCTACCAATGCATTCAACGCATGAGATATTACTCTCAATGGGAAAATCTCATTGAAAAAGTCGTTGCGGCTCAGAGTAATGACTGGCGTGTGCTGCAGGCAGTTGCCGGGCAATACAGATCTGCCCCCAAACGTGGAATCATCATTGACAACCAGTTCCAGCGAGCACCTCAACGCATGAGCGGTGCTGTCCGCAACAGTCAGGAGCGTGATCGCATTCGTAGTTTACAATTGCTAAATCAAGCAATGCCTCTGGCGTTACAGGATTCCAACAAAAGTGACACCTCCAAATTTCTTGTACAGTTTGCTCAGGCATGGCAAAATCATCAAGGCGCCTGGCGGCTGCAGACGCTGACAAATCTTGATGAACTGCCTGACTACGGTGATGGTTACGGTTCGGGTAATGGAGGCCGGGGGGCGCCTGTAGACAAACAAAACAACCCGGTGTTCTACCATTTACCCCCAAGTTGGAACGCTGCCAAATCGGATGGTGAACGCTACCGCTGGGCTCTAGCTCAGGCAAGTAAAATACATCCACCTCAAAAGATCTACACACAATACCTTTGGGCTCAGTTCCTTTACAGCCAATTTGGCGTGCAAACGATGCAACAATTTGGCACAGGGTTTGTTGGACGACAGGTTCAGGATAACGAAGAGCATCCAAACACGGGACGATATGCTCTGACCTCCCTCAGCGACACTGAAACGATTGCTCAACTGGCCACCGGCATAAAGCGGTTCGACCTTCCGGAGGAATTCAACTTCATCCGAATTCTAAAAGAAATTGCTGCAGTAGAAGATGATACGCAATCAACTTATATCGTTCAGGCCAGCAAAACGTTAGCGCAACTCTTCCAAAACCGCCGCCAATATCCTAAAGCTGCCAAGGTACTACGCAACACCATCAAGCGTTATCCGCAGACGGCAAAGAACTCTGGCTTTCCAATCATGCTAAAAGCAATTGTTGGAAATTTGGGAGCATTCGATCCAAGCTACGGACAAACAACCAATGAACAAAACGTATTCACGTACAAATTTCGCAATGCTCAAAAGGTCACTTTTACTGCTTACAAAATTGACGTTTCTAAGCTATTGGCCGATGTTAAGACGCATATTGAGATGAATCAAGACTCCGATATACGCTACGCGGTTAATAACATCACCAATCTGATATACCACAAGAATAGCCCACGTTATATCAACGAACAGGTAGCCCAATGGTCGCTCGATCTGGAACCTCGTGACTCGCATTATGACAAACGTATCACCGTCGAAGTTCCTATCAAAGCAACCGGCGCGTACAAAATCACAGCTAACGTGGACAATGGGAACACGAGCTCAATTGTTTATTGGCTAAACAACACCTCGATGGTGAAAATGGCCACCGATAACGGTCAAATGTTCTATCTGGCGGATTCCATCACTGGCAAGCCGTTACCCAACACAAAACTTGAGTTCTTTGGCTTTCAACGCACCCGTACCAAAGATGGCAAAACTCAAAACACCGTAAAGAAGTTCGTTGAAACTGCAGATGAAAATGGGCTCGTAAACGTTAGTAAAGACTTAGCTCCCACAAATTATCAATGGGTTACAACTGCCCGCGACGGTAAAGGTCGCTTTGCATACCTCGGGTTTCATGGAATCTGGTACGGGCAAGTCCATGACCAGGAATATAAACAAAGTAAGGTTTTTATCGTCACCGACCGGCCAGTTTATCGTCCTAACCAAATGGTGAAGTCCAAATTCTGGCTTCGTAAAGCACAATATGACAAGGATGATGTAAGCCATTTTGCAAACATCTCAGCCTCGCTGGATCTTTATAATCCCCGAGGTGAAAAGATACTCACCAAGGATGTAAAAACAGACGAATACGGCGGTTTTGAATTTGACTGGCAGGCACCAGAGGATGCCATGCTGGGTGTCTACCGATTCCACGTAGACGGAATCGGTCCGAACCGAATTTCAGGTGGCAACACTTTCCGAGTCGAAGAGTACAAAAAGCCCGAGTATGAAGTCACCGTGGAAGCTCCTGACAAACCTGTGGCTCTTGGTGAAGTGATTAAAGCGAAGGTCAAGGCGAACTACTATTTTGGATCTCCGGTTACAGAAGGCACTGTCAAAGTCACGATTCGTCGATACAGTCACAGTCAAAACTGGTATCCCTACCGCGCCTGGGACTGGTGCTTTGGGCCAGGATATTGGTGGTACAGCTATGACTATCCCTGGTATCCCGGGTGGAACAAATGGGTCGGCTGTATGAGACCGATGCCATGGTGGTACGGTACTCCCCACAATCCACCGGAATTAATCAGCCAACAGGAACTCGAGCTCACCGAAGATGGTACGGTTGAACTGGAAATCGACACTGCGATCGCCAAAGAACTTCATTCCAGCAGTGACCAACGCTACGAAATCATAGCTGAAGTGCGTGACCAATCTCGACGAACCATTGTCGGTAACGGTTCTGTACTGGCGACTCGTAAGCCATTTACGGTCTTCAGCTGGGTCGACCGTGGTTATTTTCACGCTGGTGATACGATTAATGCCAGCTTTCATGCAAAAACACTCGACAATCAACCCGTTCAGGGCCAAGGGAAACTACGCCTCCTAAAGGTCGTCTACAACCGCAACGATGAACCTGTTGAAAAAGTTGTTCAAACCTGGGATCTCGATACGGATAAGCAAGGATTGGCAAGTCAGCAAATCAAGGCAAAGGAAAAGGGCCAGTACCGCATCTCCTATGAAGTCGACGACACAAACGGCCACATTATCGAAGGGGGCTATATTTTCACCATCATCGGCGACGGTTTTGATGGCGGAGACTTTCGCTTTAGCGATCTTGAGCTGATACCGGATAAAGCAGAATACCGTCCGGGCGATACGGTGAAACTACAGATCAATACAAATCGCCGTAATAGTACCGTCCTCTTGTTTGTCCGGCCATCGAATGGTATTTATTTGCCGCCAAAGCGAATCGATCTTCGTGGAAAAAGTACGGTGGAAGAAATCACGGTCATTCAAAAGGACATGCCAAACTTCTTTGTGGAAGCTGTTACGGTCGCTAACGGCCGGATCTTCCAATCCGCCAAAGAAATCGTCGTCCCACCTGAAAAACGAGTTATCAACGTCGAAGTTGAACCCTCCGCGGAAACCTACAAACCCGGTGAGAAAGGAACGGTCAAAATTCGGCTCACCGACTATGCCGGGAAACCTTTCGAAGGCTCGACGATCGTGTCTATCTACGACAAGTCCGTGGAATACATATCCGGTGGTAGCAATGTTCCAGATATTCAGGAATTCTTCTGGAAGTGGCGCCGCAATCACAATCCTCGCCATGAATCCAACCTTAACCGTTATTCCTACGAACGGGTCCCATTGAGAGGTGAAACGATGGGGCCACTAGGTATCTTTGGCCACACGGTGGCAGAAGATTTATATCTATCCGGTATGAATCAGTCGTTTCGAAAGTCTGCTACCCGCGGTATGGGAGGCATGGGAGGCATGGGAGGCATGGGAAGAGTTGAAGGAGAGGCTCTCGCCGCCCCCGCAGCTCGGATGGAAATGGCCCTCGATGATTCTATGGGGGGATTGAATGCAGCCGCCGATAAACTCAGCAATGCCGGCTTGATTCAGAATGGTACAAGCCGCCCTGAAACCCAAGCTCCAAACGTCGAAGCAGCCGTACGAGAGAATTTCGCTGACACCGCTCTTTGGGTAGGAACATTATCCACTGACAAAGAGGGGCTAGCTGAAATTGAGTTTGAAATGCCGGAAAACCTGACCACCTGGAAAGTGAATGTCTGGGCTCTGGGGCATGGTACCAATGTTGGCGAGGGACACACCGAGGTTATCACACGCAAGGACCTAATTGTACGGCTCCAAGCCCCAAGGTTCTTCACTGAAACAGACGAAGTTATGATTTCCGCCAACGTACATAACTATCTGGATGCCGAGAAATTGGTGACCACTAAATTGATCGTGGATGGTGAATACTTAGTCGCTCTGGACCAAGTTGAACGCAAAGTGAGCGTCCAATCTAATGGCGAAGCACGAGTGGACTGGATGGTCAGGGTTAAAGGCGAGGGCGAGACAACCATCCAACTACAGGCGTTGACCGATGAAGAGTCCGATGCTGTTCAAATGTCGTTCCCTGTTTATATTCACGGCATACTGAAAACTGAATCATGGGCCGGAACGATCCGTCCTAGTCAGAACAATGCCAAACTTAGTTTTACCGTTCCAGCAGAACGTAAAGCAGAACAATCAATCCTGGAAGTTCGATACTCACCAACGCTGGCTGCTGCCATGGTGGACGCCTTACCCTACATGCTCGATTATCCCTACGGTTGTACTGAGCAGACTCTCAATCGATTCCTCCCAGCAGCGATTACTCAACAAACGCTGCTGAACATGGACTTAAATCTCGAGGATCTAAGGGACAAGAGAACTAACTTAAACGCGCAGGAAATTGGTAACGACGAAGAACGAGCCAAACAATGGAAGAGATTCGATCGCCATCCCGTATTCAGCCAAGTCGAAATGCAAAAGATCGTAAAAACGGGCGTCACCCGCCTGGTCAATATGCAGAACCCCGACGGCGGCTGGGGATGGTTCGGTGGTGGACGGCAACGCAGCTATCCCCACACGACCGCCATGGTGATTCATGGCCTGCAAGTAGCCAGACAAAACGGCGTCGAACTAGACGCTGAGGTTATCGCTCGAGGTATCAACTGGCTAAAAAACCAGCAAGATACCGAGGTTGAAAAACTCAAACGCGCCGTAACGAAAACGAATCCGTACAAACTAGCTGCCGATAATCGGGATGCACTGATCTATATGATTCTGACGGAAGCGGATGTGAACAACACTGAAATGCAGGACTTCCTGTATCGCGACCGCACTAAATTGTCTGTCTATGGGCTGGTAACGTACGGGCTGGGATTGGAAACTGTTGATAATCAAGAACGCCTGACCATGGTCGTTCGTAACATCGAGCAGTTTTTGGTTCAGGACGAAGCCAATGAGACCGCTTATCTGGAACTGCCTGCCGGACATGCCTGGTGGTACTGGTATGGAGATGAGATTGAAACGAATGCGTTTTACCTTAAGCTACTGGCACGTGTAAAACCACAAAGCCAGCAGGCATCTCGTTTGGTGAAATATCTTCTCAACAATCGCAAGCACGCAACCTATTGGAAGTCCACTCGTGACACGTCCCTATGCGTTGAAGCATTCTCCGAATATCTGAAGGCAACAGGTGAAGCATCACCCGACATGACGGTTGAGGTCTGGCTGGATGGTAAAAAACACAAAGAAGTGAAAATCAATAGCTCCAATCTCTTCTCCTTCGATAACAAACTGGTTCTCAAGGCCGATGAAGTGACGTCTGGGGAGCACACCGTTGAATTACGTCGACAAGGCAAAGGCCCGGTTTACTTCAACGTATATTCCACGAACTTCACCCAAGAGGATTTCATTGAAAAAGCCGGCTTGGAAATTAAGGTGGAACGTCGCTATTACAAATTAGTAGCTGACCATAAAGACATTGATGTTGCGGGGAATCGCGGACAAGTTGTCGAACAAAAGAAGGAAAACTACCAACGCATTCCAATTCAATCGGGCGACAAGGTGGAGAGTGGTGACATTATCGAAGTTGAACTACTCTTCGAAAGCAAAAACGACTACGAATATCTAATGTTCGAAGATCGTAAAGCAGCCGGTGTAGAACCAGTGGATCTGCGCAGTGGCTGGGTTTATTCAGGACTTAGTGCTTACCGGGAAATACGGGACGAAAGCGTCAACTACTTCCTACATCGCATTAGCCGCGGCAAGCATAGTTTTACGTACCAGGTGCGAGCCGAAATTCCGGGCAAGTTCTCCGCGTTGCCAACAATTGGCTATGCCATGTATGCTCCGGAGTTGCGGTCTAATAGCAACGAAATCAAAATCGAAATCGTGGACAAATAACCATCACAGGCCGGAAGGCTTACAAGTATCAGACAGGCCAAGTTAGAGGGTACATTTGCAACAATTACTCCTTAGTCATCCAGTAATTCAACCGCAACAAACTGGCGTCCCTCCAGCATAGCAAGGCTCGCTCCTCCGCCTGTACTGACGTGCGAGACTTGTTCAGCAAAGCCAAGTTGCTGAATTGCTGCGGCGCTATCACCGCCGCCGATGATGCTTGTCGCTTCACTAGCGGCAATCGCTTCTGCGACTCGTTTAGTACCGGCATCAAAAGGAGGCATTTCGAAAACCCCCATCGGGCCATTCCAGACGACAATTTTTGCGTTCGCCAAAATCGATGCATAAACTTCAGCCGTTTCGGGGCCAATATCCAAACCCTCAAACTCCGATGCAATTTGCCCGAATGGAACCACATCTTTATTGCAATCTGAACTGAAGTCATCTCCACAATGAGTATCCACCGGAAGCACCAACTTGTCGCCTCCTTGGGCAATCAACTCAGCGGCCAGTTCAACTTTATCGGGCTCCACAAGACTCTTACCTACGTCACCACCTTTTGCCAGGGCAAACGTATATGCCATCGCACCGCCAATAAGGACTTTATCACAGATCTCCAACAGATTATTGATGACGGTGATTTTATCCGAGACTTTAGCTCCCCCCAAAATCGCAACGAATGGTCTTTCAGGATTACTGATCGCATCAGACAGATATTGAATTTCTTTTGCCACCAGAAAACCAACTACGCGAGGTTTACCTTCCATTGCCTGAGGAACAGCGACCATACTTGCATCGGTACGATGGCAAGTACCAAATGCATCGTTGCAATAAACATCTCCAAAAGCTGCTAATTGCTCGGCAAATTCGCGGCTTCCCGCTTTTTCACCTTCGTTAAAGCGTAGGTTTTCCAAAACTACGACCCCACCATCGGTCAACTGTCCGACTTTGGCGACGGCATCTTCGCCGACGGTGTCTGCAGCCATCGCTACCTCAACCCCCAGTAGTTCACCTAAACGTTTAGCGGCCGGAACTAAGCTAAAGCGATGGTCATTCCCATCGCCTTGAGGACGCCCCAGATGACTCATCAATACAACCCGTCCACCCCGTTCTAATACCGATTTAATCGAAGGCAAAGCCATTTGGATTCGCCGATCATCCGTTATCTGTAATTCATCATTCAGCGGAACATTAAAATCGACTCGCATCAGAACCGACTTCCCAGCCACATCCACCTGATCAATTGATTTCTTTGCCATTGCGTTTTTTGCATCCTGTTACTAGCTATCGAGTGATTCAAACCCAAACCTATTCTGAAGGTTAACACTCAACTTGACCAGTGGTCACATAAACTGATTCTAAATTGACTTCTATTTTCGAAATACACTTTGCCTTGAAGATACTAAAAACAGTACATTGCAGGGGCTCGGGTGATATCAAGCTGGACAGAAAAGAAAGATCTCATATGGCGGAAATCATGAATTGGTGGCAATGGACTCTCGCTGCATCCGGACTACTTCTAATGCTCGTTGCCATTCGCGACGTCACCCAGAAGAAACACACTATCTTACGCAACTTTCCGCTGGTCGGGCGTTTACGTTATTGGCTGGAAACCATCGGCCCTGAATTACGCCAGTACATCGTTACCAGCAATAATGAAGAGCGACCATTCTCAAGAGATCAACGTCGTTGGGTGTATGCGTCAGCGAAACTCCAAAACAATTACTTCGGCTTTGGAACCGATAAAGACGTTGAGCTATCACCCAATCACCTCATCATTAAACACTCTGCCTTCCCAATCTCCACGCTCAGGAAAAATGAGCCTGGCTATGACGCACAACATTCCATTCCGGCAGCCAAGGTTATGGGTCGCTATCGAGAAAGAAAACATCAGTTTCGGCCAGACTCCATCGTCAATATATCCGCAATGAGTTATGGATCTTTAAGCTCCACGGCGGTTGAGTCGATCAACTTGGGGTGTGCGCAAGCCCACTGTCTTCACAACACCGGCGAAGGAGGTATCAGTCCGTTTCACATGAAGGGTGGAAACCTTATTTGGCAATTGGGAACAGGATACTTTGGCGCCCGTGCTGCCGACGGAGGATTCAGTGAAGAAAAGTTCAAACGAACACTGGAACAAGCAGCAAACAAAGTCAAAGCCATTGAAATCAAGTTTAGCCAGGGCGCCAAACCCGGGCTCGGCGGGATGTTACCCGGAGCAAAAGTGACTCCGGAAATTGCTGAGATTCGAGGAATCCCTGTTGGTAAAGACTGTGCGAGTCCCGCGTTTCATTCAGCCTTCTCCAACGTAGACCAAATGCTCGACTTTGTGGAAAGACTTGCCGATCTCAGTGGACTTCCTATTGGCATCAAGAGCGCTGTTGGTGAAATGAGTTTCTGGGATGAACTGATTTCACAAATGAGTAGTGGTACGCGCGGTGTAGATTACATCGCGATCGACGGGTCCGAAGGTGGTACAGGCGCGGCTCCGCTTGCCTTTTCCGACCATGTTGCTCTGCCATTCAAACTCGGTTTCACCAGAGTCTACCGCAGATTCGAAGAAGCCAACCTTGCCGATAAGATATTCTTTATGGGGTCGGGCAAGCTAGGATTTCCCGAAACCGGTTTACTCGCATTATCCTTGGGTTGCGACGCTCTAAGCATCGCGCGTGAACCGATGTTAGCAATCGGTTGTATCCAGGCTCAAAAGTGCCATTCCGGACATTGTCCGACCGGGGTCGCAACTCAAAGCAAATGGTTGATGCGAGGATTAGACCCGACGCTAAAGTCAAACCGCCTAGCAAATTACCTCATCACTCTGCGTAAAGAAATCATGCAACTAACCCATGCCTGTGGATTTGAACACCCGGCTCAGATAACACCCAGCCAGTTTGAAATCGCGGATGATCGCTATGGCTCGCAAAATGTTGCGGACATTTTTCAATATGAAGACGACTGGGGAGATCCTTCCCCACAGGACGTCCAAGCCGTTCTTGACGTAATGCACAACGCGGAAGAAGCGCGACGCACAGCCTAGACTCAATCCGGGTGAACGATACGCAGATTCAACTCACCTAACTGTTTCGACTCAACATTGCCAGGAGCACCCGTCATCATATCAGAAGCCTTTTGGGTTTTCGGAAAGGCGATCACATCCCGGATATTATCAAGTCCGCCAAACAACATCACACAGCGGTCGATCCCTAGTGCAATTCCACCATGAGGTGGCGCTCCAAACTGTAACGCTTCCAACAAAAATCCAAATCGATCTGCAGCGGTTTCCTTATCAATCCCCAACAGCTCAAATACCCGGGCTTGTTCCTGTTGATCATGAATACGAATCGTGCCACCCCCTGCTTCGTAGCCATTAATAACAAGGTCATAGGCAATGGCTCTGGCTTCACCTGGAGCTGTCTGCAGTAAATCGATATCTTGTGGACGCGGCGCAGTAAATGGATGATGCATTGCGACCCAACGATCCTCCTGATGGTCAAATTCAAACATCGGGAATTCGACGACCCAGGAGAAGTGCATTTCCTCCGGATCGTAAAGCTCTAATTCCACCCCTAGTCGTTTACGTAACGCGGATAACGCCTTGCAACTGACTTCATAGGTGTCCGCGATAAAGAACATGATATCGCCAACTTCAGCGCCCATCCGCTCGGCAAACTCTACCAGTAATTCGTCTGCAAAATTTTTAGAGATGGGAGACCATAGCGATCCATCTTCCTCCACCCGGAACCATGCCAGCCCCTTGGCTCCAAAATCCTGTTTAACCCATTCGGTCATTCCATCGATGTCTTTACGGGAATAATTACCGGCCGCTCCTTTGGCATTAATCCCCCGGACAACCCCGCCCGACTCCACGGCGCCCGAGAACACTCTAAACTCAGCTTTCGCAGCCAGATCAGAACAATTAACCAGTTCCATCCCAAATCGAAGGTCCGGTGCATCAGAACCAAATCGTTCCATCGCTTCATCATATGTCATGCGTGGGAGAGGCAATTGCAAATCAATACCCTTGAGCTCTTTGGCCATTTTTTGCATCAGGCCGTCAATCATTCCAATCACATCATCCTGATCAACAAAAGACATTTCCACGTCCAACTGAGTAAATTCAGGTTGACGGTCAGCTCTCAAATCTTCGTCACGAAAACATCTTGCCACCTGAACGTATCGATCATATCCAGCGACCATCATGATTTGTTTATAGAGCTGAGGTGACTGAGGCAGAGCATAAAACTGCCCATGGTGTACACGACTTGGGACCAAATAGTCACGAGCTCCTTCAGGAGTGCTCCGCCCAAGAATTGGCGTTTCCACATCAATGAAGTCATTCACCTCAAAGTAGTCACGCATCATCTTGATAACACCACTTCGCAGCATCAGCGTTTGCTGCATATCTTTGCGACGCAAATCCAGATAGCGATATTTCAATCGCAAATCCTCACCAGGTAATTCCTGCTGTGATGGTGTGAATGGTGGAGTTTCGCTCTTATTGAACACCTGCAATTCAGTGACCCGCAATTCCACTTCACCGGTCGGCAGTTTTTCGTTGATCGTCCCCTCCGGACGATGAGCCACCTTACCAACGACCTTAATTACGTCTTCATTACGTAAGGCACTCCCCGCATCAACTAAACCACTTTCCGGGCCAAAAACGATTTGGGTTTTACCATATCGGTCGCGAAGATCAATAAACACCGCTCCACCATGGTCTCGGGAACTGTCCACCCAGCCACATAGCGTAACTTCCTGATCGATATTTCCTGATCGCAATTCACCGCAGGTATGAGTACGCAACACCGTGATTTCCTTCAATTCTTGGTTTAACAATGACTTACTAAGAAGTAAGCTGGCCTCTGGCCAAACAAGTATTTTACTTTGCATTGCAAATATACAAAAGATAGCTTTACCAGCGTTATTTAACCTGTTCAGCCAATCGCAGAATCTGCTCCGCAACATCGTCTGATGACAAATCCTTGTTCATCATAATTTGCCGGCATTCCGGAAATCCTCGAAACCATGTCTCCTGCCGGCGTGCAAAGCGTCGCGTATGAAAAACAACCTGCTGTATGGTTTCATCTAAACCCCGCTCTCCCTGCAAGTGTTCGACAACTTCCCGATAACCAACGGCTTGTAATGCCGTCCGTCCCAACTCTCGATAGGACTCCAGCAAAGATTCAACTTCGCCAACTAAGCCACCTTGAAACATCGCTTCGACACGGTCTGCTATCCGCTGGTGAAGAATTTCCCGTGGCCAACTCAACTGAAAAACAAATCTCTTGCCAGAACTGTTCTGACTTTCAAACTCCTGTTGCTGATGGCTGATAGGCTGACCAGTGAGGTGATAAACTTCCAAGGCACGAGTCACTCGGCGAATATCATTGGGGTGGAATTTGTGAGCCGAAATTGGATCAACCATAGCCAACTGGCGATGCAAAGCTTCTTTGCCATGTAGCTCCACCTGTTCTTCGACTTGTTTGCGAAATTCCCAATCTGCTGGTGGACCACCAAAGATACCGCGAAGCAATACCTTGAGATACATTGGGGTGCCTCCGACAAAAAGGACCTTCTTACCTCGCTGCATAATTTCATCCACAATTCGATGCGCACGCGTTAGGTATTCAGCAACACTAAAAGGTTCATCAGGTTCGAGGATATCAATCATGTGATGAACAACACGAGAACGTTCCGGCAAAGTCGGCTTAGCGGTCCCTATATTCATACCTCGATAGATGGCCATCGAGTCTAAAGAGATGATTTCTGCATCAATCCGTTCAGCTAATAACAGCGCAGCACTAGTTTTCCCACTAGCTGTAGGGCCCGTCAAAAACCAACAATTGTCATCAATTGCGGGAATTGGCTCTCGATCTTTCTCCGTCATAACTGATACAACTCTACAAATTGCCCCTTCTTCTGCCTACTTCACGGACTCTTTATACCGCTCCTCTTAACGGCGATTGTCAGAGTCGGCTCACGAGTCTACGATAAACCCTTAGTATCAAACACGTTATTTCATCGTGGTTTCAAATTAGTCTCCTGTAAAGGGGAAAGAATCCATTGAGTACAGCAATCCAGCTCCTACACCAACTCATGTCGGTTATCGAAGATCGCCGACAACATCCTCCCGAAAAGTCGTACACAACCAAGCTTTTCGATGGGGGAAATGAACTGATTGGCAAAAAAATTATCGAAGAAGCCGAAGAGGTTGTGCAAGCAGCTGATGAATCAGGTCAGGAAGGCCGTGATCACCTGATTTACGAAGCTGCCGACTTGTTATACCACTTAATGGTTCTACTGGGACATCACGAAATCCACATCCGTGAAATAGAGTCTGAGTTAGGACGCCGATTTGGTGTTTCCGGCATCGATGAAAAAGCATCCCGAAATTCTTAACGTAACTTTTTACTTGATTTTTGAGATCAACCATGAGCAATCTTCGTATTGGATTACCTAGCAAAGGCAGGCTTTCAGATCTGGCTAGTGAGCTTCTTAAAGAAGCCGGAATAAAGTTCCGTCGCCAGAACCGATCTCTCTTTGCTAAAGTTTCTGACCTACCCATCGAAATCATCTTCCTGAGAACTGATGACATTCCCGTTCTCTGCGGTGAAGGTGCGATCGATATGGGAATCACCGGCTCAGATCTAGTAGCTGAATCCCAGGCTGATGTTGAAACCCGGCTTTCACTGGGCGTTGGTAAATGCCGGCTCGCCGTATGCGTTCCCGACACCATGGAAATTACTGATCCTTCTGAATTGAACGGCCTGCGAATTGCCACCAGCTTTACCAACGTGACACGTACGTATCTGGAACAACACAGTGCCCAGGCTCATATCGTACCTCTGACAGGTTCCGTCGAAATCATGATCACTCTCGGCATTGCTGATGCCATTGTCGATCTGGTCGAAACCGGATCGACACTGGCTGCCAACAGGCTCAAAATCTCCCACGAAATAGGACACTACGAGACCATCATTGTACAAAACAAAGAAAAACGACACCCGGAACTCGCAGACCGGATCGTGCGCCGCCTAGAGGGTGTTGTCATCGCACGTGGATACTCTCTGCTGGAATACAATATTCCTCGTGAACGTTTGTCAAAAGCAGAAAACATCACTCCCGGCTTCAAATCTCCAACCATCACCTCACTAGAGGACAGTGATTGGTGTGCTGTGCGAGTGATGGTGAAGACCAAACAAGTCACCTCCGTCATGGATCAGCTTGAAGAACTTGGCGCGTCGGCCATCTTAGAAACACCGATTAATAATTGCCGTCTATAAATCGACACTTTCTGCCTTGCTCAGATTTGAAATCAGCTGAATATCTAGAGGGTTTTCGGGATCCACTGGGACCATCAGCACTTTAGTACTAGCTCCTTCGCCCAGAAAACCATATTTCTTGTCCAGTCCTAATGCAAAAGATGCATTGACGGTAACCATTTCTAACAACTTTGCGACTTTCAATTCTGGATACAACGCTGCCACAAACTGAAGCTCATCGATCAGGGATAAATCCGGATTGGAGGCTTTAGAATCCGTTCCCAAACATACTCGAACATCATATTCGAGCATCGAATAAAGTGGGTAACGGTCGTGTCCGAACCAGGCATGGGTTCTTGGGCAAAAACAAACAGCTATCCGGTTTCTTAACTTCCCAAGAAGCCGATGTACTTCCGCATCAAAATAGTTGCCATGGACTAACAACGCTCGCCAGCTGTTTGACAGTGCTTGAACATAATCCAGATAAGAGACTGATTCTGGAATAGCCGATTCCTCCCACATTCCAAGCTGCTCGAGCATCACTCGAAAGACCCCACTTCGTTTCGAGATTAATTCACCCTCCTCTGTTGTTTCGGCCAGATGCATAACACAAGGCACTTTGTATTCCTGGCTGATTCGACAAAGATTAATCAGTTGATCCCAATGCACGGTGTACGGAGAATGAGGACTAACCCCTACAGTCATTCCGCGATTTTGTAGCTTTGTGATATAGGATTCGACATCGGCGGTAATTCGAGAAACCTCATCAGCAGAGAAATTAATTACCTCTCGCAACGACACTACCTCCACGTGAGGATTAGAGTAAGAACTCTCCAACTCCCAATTCGTGGTAATTTCACCGACAGCAATGACTCCTGATGCGGCAGTTTCCAGCAGGCCGGTTTTGATTGCAGCCCGCAGCTTATCGGCACCTTCGGCTGCTAACGAACGGCGGTATCCAACGACTTCTCCAATCCACTGATCGAACGTTTCTCGAGGATCACCAAGAGGTTCAGCCAAAGCGCTGAACTCCAAATGTGTATGGGCATTGATCAGGTGAGGCACAAGAGCCACATCGCCAAGCTCGACAACCTCTACTCCCGGCGGTCGTTCAGAGTGGATCGCAACAATAGCCTCCGCTGCGACTTCGACACATCCATTTTCGACAATCGAGGATGTCATCGGTAAAATCCAGCGTGCTGTGTAAAACTTACTCGCCATCCAATACCTGCTCCGGAAGTAACTCTGGCCTGGCGGGGCGTGTCTTTACATGAATCACAAATAACAAAATAAGGGCCAGCAGACCACTTACCCCAGCAACAATAGGGGAATACACTGGCTGCCCCTCATACTCGATCATCAATCCAGTCAGTTGCTCATGGACGGCAGCAAAGGAAACACAATATGTTATTCCATTGTGCAGCACATGCATCACGATAGTCGGCAATAAGCTTCCGGTACGAACCGCGATATATCCCAGCAACAATCCGATGGCAAACGCGTTAATCGACTGCTGTAGAATACCATGTGTTATTCCAAAGAACGCGGCTGACACGAAGATCGCGGAAGAGGATTTTGTGTTCTTTTGCAGACCCGTTAAGATAATGCCACGAAATGCCAATTCCTCGAAAATCCCCGGAACAACGGCAATAGCCAACAACATAGCCCAGGCCGGCGCCTCGACCATCATTTGCTGCAATGGAGCTGTAGACGCTTTGATACTGGGACTTATGGGATAGATCTTTTCGATACAGACCCCCATCCATCCGATAACCGGATGTAACAGAAACGGAAGAATTACTGCCAATACAATCACCCAGCCACTTGTTTTCTTAAGCTTGAGACTTCCAAGTGGATTTCTCGTGAAGACACTAGCTACTAAAATGGCTGGCACACCAACCGTCAAAATTAATGCGATGCTGTTATCGGTTACAAATTCCTGCCAACTCTGTGGAGCCGTTGCCGTCACATTGGCAGCATAACGCAACATCAAAATACTGATGGCGACAAAAACAGCCATACCACCGGTGGGTAATAACGGCTTATTCTTAATCAGTTGACGCATCCATAACCGCACATCCCACTTTTCACTTTCGCGAAACAGGACTGCTTCACTATTGAATTGAAAAGTGGCCCAACGCACTGCCAAATAACAACAAAATGCGCTGCTTGCCATCACAGGCAGCGCATATCGAATTGCAACATCAAACTGAGACTGCACTAGATTGCGAAGCAGTAAGGCTGAACCCGAAACCGGAATTAAACTTGTCCCCAAATCCAATTCAACATTTGGCATAACACTGATCATCGAAAGAGGTAACGCCAACATCAGTAAAGGCATCATGTAATATTGCCCTTCTTTACTGCTACGAGCAAACGTCGCTGCAGCAAGAGCCAATGCACTGAACATCGCGACAAGCGGCACCAATACCACGAGGCTCCAAAGAATACTCCACCCAGGGAACACTCCCAATTTCGCGTGTAATTCACTTCCTACAGGCATCACTCTGGCCACCATGAATACACCTGTAAAAGCGATTGCAACTAAATTTGCGAGCGACGTTGCAAAGCTGAAGACCATAACCGTCAGCAGTTTTCCCATCACGATCTCAACTCGTTTAGCCGGACCACACAACAAGGTTTCAAGTGTCCCCCGCTCTTTCTCTCCAGCACACAAATCAACAGCCGGATAAAAGGCTCCCGACAAAGTCCACAACAACAACATGATCGGAATCAAGCTGGCCCAAAATTCCGCTGCCTGACTTTCTTCCGGAGCAATATCCTCAGATTCAAAAACAATTGGCGTCGCAACGCCGAGCGGCAATCCACCTAATTCAAATAAATAGTCCCTAACATCTTCCTCCCAAACCTCCAGCATCCCAGAGATTCGGGAGCGAGCAATTTTAGATTTATCCACAACCGAGTTGTATACAATGACTGGTCCAGGCAATTGCTCCGGCTGCTGCTTCAAATCAGCTTCACCACGAACCACCTTTTCTAAATATGACAAGTAGTCACTCAACTCCGGTGTCAGGATCAAGGCTGCATCAAATTCTTTACTATCAAGACGCTGCTGCAGAGATTCTTTAACTCCATCAAGTGTGGCTTTCTCAGGATAGGTCTCCGTCAGAATTTCAAGCAACGATTTGTCAACAACATATTTACCATCTTCCTTTTCTTCCTCGGTAAACATCTCAGGAAGACCTTCATACTGAAAATCCCCCACGACAACGAGCTTGCTGGAATCTTCCGACATGAATTGGACCGCCTGCATCATGACCAGACCGAGCACTGGGTAAATCATCACCGGCAACATAACGGTCGTAAAAATCGTACGGCGATCTCTTAATTGTCCGAGCAATTCCCGAACAAATAGTCTTTTTACGCTGAGCCAGTTCATGCTTCGTACTCCAAATCCAACTGCTGCTCAATCAAATCAAAAAAGACGTCTTCCAGATCCGCTTTACCAAACTGCTCGCGAAGTTCTTCCTGACTACCTTCACACAAAATTCTCCCGTCATACATGATGGCGATTTGGTCACAAACACGTTCTACTTCATTCATATGGTGCGTTGAATAAAGAATACACTTACCCTGCTCCCGTAGGTTTAAGACTGTGTTTTGCAGTGACCTGCCCACAAGCACGTCCAAGCCAACGGTCGCCTCATCAAATATCAACACCGGCGGGTTATGAATAATTGCTCGGGCAATGGATACCTTCTGCTTCATACCGGTGGACATTTTCCCACCCGTGACTTCCAGAAATTCGTTCATTTGCAACTGCCGGTAAACTAACTCCGACCGCTCGCGTAATTCTTCTTCCAGCATTCCGTGGAGACGGCCAAAAAATTCCACCATTTCCCGCGCAGACATCCTATCGTAGTTAGAAGTATTGTTTGAGACGAATCCAATACTACGACGCACCATTTCGGCTTCGGTTTCCACGTCATAACCAGCAACCGTCACTCTTCCCGACGTTGGCTTCAAGAGTGTCGCCAGTGTTCTCAACACCGTCGTTTTTCCTGCTCCATTAGGACCTAAGAGTCCATAGATCTTACCGGGTTCGCACTGAAAACTTACGTTTTCGACGGCTTTAACCTCACCTTGCTCGAGGTCAGGATAATTTTTACAAAGATTATCGACGACAATCATGGCCGCCTCCTACTTTGGGTAAGCCTATTGGGACGAAGATTACGTAGTCAACTGAACTAACGGCGTCTGTGACTCTTCGAGTCGACGACGAATCCATTCTCGATTAGCTTCAACAGCCTCTTGTTCGTGGAGTTCGTCCATTAATTCATAGTGAACGTTTCGCTGGCGCGGTATATACCCCAATTCGGATATCGAATCTCTGATCTGATCCAACGTTAGATAATGGACGGTACCAGCCTCCGCAACAACATTTTCTTCAATCATCAGGCTTCCCATATCATTGGCACCATATAGTAATGCCAACTGACCAATCTTAAGCCCCTGAGTCACCCAACTGGATTGGATATTATCGACATTATCCAGGTAGAGCCTCGAAATAGCCTGCACCTTCAAATACTCATAGGCCCCGAGTGGTCGGATGTCTGACAAAGGTGTATTATCTGGCTGAAAAGTCCATGAGATAAAGGCCGTAAAACCACCGGTTTCGTCCTGCAATTGACGTATGCATTCCATATGTTCGATACGTTCTTCCAACGTCTCAATATGACCATACATCATCGTAGCACTCGAGCGGCCGCCCATCAGGTGCCAAACCCGCATGACATTAAGCCAGTTCTCCGTGTCGACTTTACCTCGCGTCATACCATCACGTACTCGATCCACTAAAATCTCAGCGCCACCGCCGGGAATACTACCGAGCCCAGCAGCCCTCAAACGACCTAATACCTCTTCAATACTTAGGCGGTTCATTTTCGTGAAGTGATATAGTTCAGGAGGACTAAAACCATGAATGTTGACCTGAGGAAAACTGGCTTTAATATCGCGACAAAGTTGCTCGTACCAATCAAGCTTATACTTGTGGTGTAGCCCCCCCTGCATCAGGATCTGATCACCACCCAACGCCACCGTTTCCTCAATCTTTTGAAGCAACTCCTGCCGATCTAAAACCCATCCCTCATCACTTTTCGGACCACGGTAGAAGGCACAGAAATCACACACGGCCGTGCAAATATTTGTGTAATTGATATTCCGATCGATATTGTACGTTCGGTACGGTTCGGGATGCATACGCTGTGTAACGGCGTTTGCCGCTCTACCAATTGCTCCCAAGTCCTGTGACTTCATCAACACAACACCCTCTTCCGGTGTGATGCGTTGCCCGGCAACTGCCTTTTCTAGAATCGGTGTAATCTCGGTCATATTTCCAGGTACTATCCGTTTTGTGGAACTACTGACAATTCATCGACATATTGGCGGAACAACTCCAGCCCCTGCCGTTCCTGTTCGCCAAGATAAAAGTATAGATGATCCCGGAGGTAGACTTCACCTTGTTGTTTTGAAATCCCCAACTCCGAAGCATGTTTTGCCGCTATTTCCGGCAAATGCCTGACTCCTTCATCCCGACTTGCAGACAATGCGGCTTCAATCGAATCCAGTTCAATATCAAGATCAGCCCGAGCCGTCCACATGGCAAATACAAATGGCAGCCCTGTCCACTCAACCCACGCCTGCCCAAGATCCCACGTTTCTTCAAAGTCCGATTTATCCACATGCATCGCTCGATCACCAATGATCAACATGGCGTCGGTATCCAACTGCGACAAATCGCTTCCAATCGGAAACGGGGAGAGTTCCGGAATAATCCCCAGTCGTTTTTTCAGCAAGACCTGAACTAACGCCGCGCTAGTACGCGAGCCTTCATCTAATGCAAGGGTTTTTATTTCAGCCGAGTCACAATGGCTCAGCAGAGAAACACTGTAAA
>PAAT01000010.1 GCA_002698965.1 Rhodopirellula sp.
AATGTTGTAAGGGTTTCGCTACGCGTGGTGGGGTGACGTGAAAAAAAAAAGACTCGCAAATCATTTAGGGAATGGTGTTATCTCGCAAGAACGCACACGCTGCATCGCCGCGGTGGTTGCCATCGGGGTGCGTTGATGAGTAGCTGACAGCTCCGCCGTCTAGCCAGCCTTTGCGTGCGCACCACAGCTGGCTCACGTGGCCACAAAGCTCGTCTTCGGTGCTGAGATCGAGCCTTGCAATCGTGGTGACTGCACCGACGTCGGCGATGGCTTCGATTTGTTTTTCGCGAGCATACCGTCGAAGGAGGTTGTTTACAGCCGGTTGATCCCATCCGTTGACGTTGGCCGCGGTCACGTGCATAAACTCGTGCGCGAGGACAAAGCCCAGGCGCGAGTATAAAGAGGCGTCAGAGTACCGTTCGTCGGCAAAGGGTGGTACCATGAGGCCTGGCAGCAACATGACGCAAGCGTAGCCACCGGAAAGGAGCATGTACGCATTCCGTTCCAAGGCGTCAAAGAGCGGCGGGTGCTGGCACAGCGCGTCGCCGCGCAGCGCGCGGCGGAGCCGGTCCAAGTGCACGGCGCGCGCTTGTTTGAGCATTATGAGCAAGGCTCCATCTCCGGACGCAATGCTCGGACGTACAAAGTCGTCTGCAATGCCGCCAAAGGTTCCACGAGGCGCTCCGGCAATCCGCACTCCGGCCGATTCGAGCAACCCTCGGGCTTCATCGCGCAGCTGTTGCGAAAAGTACACGTCGTCCATCGGAGGCGCTTCCAGGGCTTCAGATGCGGCGGCGCGCACGATTGGCGTCATGTCTTCAATGCGCTTGTGCAAACGAGGCGTCACCAGAATATCAAAGGTCAGCTTGTCAAAGGCGTCAGGGAAGACGGCCCTCGCCGCAGTGAGGCAAACGCTGCGCGCATTGCGCCGAGTGGCCGTCACCAAACTCGATGCCGCCAACGACGTCCACGTCACGCTCGTCGCCGCGTTCACGTCGCTCATGTTGATCTCTCGAACAAACCGGTCGGCGGGGTTGGTGCGCAACCTTCCAAGCGCGGCGGCCGGAAGACGCGATTCGCGCGTCTTGAGGCTCTGTGCACGCGAATTGGGCATGCTGCCCAACTCGTCGGAGATGACAGAACGGGCGGCAAAGGAGCAGTACGCGGCCAGCCCTCGCAGATAGGCGCGAGCATTGTCAGGGCCGCCTCCAAACTTCGCGGGGTGTGCAAACGCTTCAATAAACCGCGCAAGCGGCGTGTTCAACGGGTCCCAGTTCAACGCAAACTGTTGCTGGGAACCGACGTCATTCTGCAGCCACGTGCCCGCATACGAACCGGCGACGATTGTAGAGGCCGCGTCCTGCTGCACCGCTGCTGCGCTGGAAGCGGGCACGCTGGCCATGGCGTCGGCGTAGGCTGCGGCGGAAGCGCGAACGGAACGGTCAATGCCAACAGAGTACATGGCCTCCTTCAGCGCGGAAGTACCGACCTCTGCGCCCGCGCCAACGCGTGCGGCGAATGCGCCGTTGCCGCTGCCGTAGTCGAGTCCCACCGTGGCAGGAGTGTCGCAAACGTGGCCCGCAAGCAGACCGACGCCGGCCAGCGCACTGTCAAGTGTAGAGGAGGTCACAGCGCCAGACAATAGCCCGTCCAAGTGCTCAAACGCAACTTGCCCCGCCGGACCCGCCGCATTGGAAGCAACCATGGACCGGCACGCCGCGCGAAACTTTGACACGTCGGAAACGGCCAAACGGCCCGAGCCCTTGGCGAGTATGACATCTTCCACGTCGTCGGAAACGTCAACTTCGTCAAAAAATGCCCACAGCTCTTCTCCCAGCGTAATCTGCGCAGCGTCAATCCAATCTCCGCACCATCGGCGGTGATCGCTCAGGTCGCTGGATTCCGAGTGCGAGTCTCCTATTTCTGCAAGAAGGGCATTGGGGTAGGACCGTTTGCGTATGCAGCGCAGGTCGCCATTTGTCGGGTTGATGGATTGCCGGAGCCCCGGAGCGCACACACCGCGCGTCATGGACTGCAGCGAGGCGCTCTGTTCGGTAACGTTTAGCATTTGCCAACCGGCCGGGGTGATGCTCGTCTTGAATGTGCAGGACCAGCTCGACGAGTTGCGCGTCGCGTAGCAGGTGCCGGCGGACGTACAAGCATGCTGCTCGGCACAAACTGATACATATGTGAGCAAGGACCCGAATAGTGCGGCTATCAACGATAGAACTACCGCAAGAACTCCTTCTTGCGCCTGCACGTCCCGATCAAGCGGCATTTGGGCCTTTTGGGCCTTTGGGCCTTGCGTCCCTTGTTGCTACTTCTTTGTTGAGCGCGGGATATCCCGCGCCCAACGGCACGTTTCCTGCTATTGAGTCGCCCGGATCCCGCTAGTACAGCCTTAGCGCAGCGCAAGGCAAAGCGGGCGTGCCCAATACAATGGAAGAACCCCGCCCTTGCGCGTCTGGCGCCATCACCAAGCGCCAAAGGTTGGCGCTCACAGCCGGCACGTCGGTGCCGCTCGGGACAGCACTGGACATGGCAGACGAAGATTTCAACATGGCATTCTTTTCCGCGCACAATGTGCGTGCGCCGCAAATACGCGTCGCCAAGCTAAACGCCGTGCAGCTCAAAAGCAGAGGCGTCACGACCGCTCGAGAATTGCGGGCTTTGGACTTTAGGGCGCTGGACCTCGTCGACCCAGCATTCTGCGCGTCTTGCGTTGCAGCCTATGGCAGCAACGCCATTGTAAATGAGTTTCTGGTCACTGCAAGCGACGCCGTGACGCTGGCAGGCACCGCCGCGGTGCACCAACTGCGGCTCGGCGTCGGCAGCCTGCTGATTCTCTGCGCCGGTCACCGCGTCGAAGCCACAAGCGTCATCACAATGTCGGCGCCACATGGACGGTGTCTTGCTGGCGTCGCCGCAGACATCCTCTTGGACTGCCAACTACGAGCGGGGGCATTGATTGCCGCTGGCTTTACAGCGCAGACCGTGGCCCAACAAACGCGCGCAACGCCGGACCAATTAAGGGAAATGGGCTTTTGACCGCCACGCGCAAGCGCACGCGTGGCGTAGTGGCGGCGCCACAAGTTGTGCAAACACCGAGCTAGAGTGTTGTGGAAAGCAGTGACAATTAAAGCGACAAAGATGCGCCACGGGCGCAATGACCCAGCCCAAGGATAAATTTGACTCATGCAGATACGACAACCTCGAGGAGTTGAAAAGATTCCTCGAGATCCAGAAGACCTTTACGGGTAAAGCAAACGCGCTCCTCAAAGACGTGCGTCGCAACGGCCGGGGAAACATTGACGTTTGCTATGCCATTGCGGTCAACTACCTGCAGCTCGTACCAGACGCGACCAACACCTTGATCGTGCGAGAAAAATACGCCGTCTTGGAAGACGCGCTCATGCTCTACTACGACCCACGGGAAGACCGCATCATTGTCTGCTGGTTCTTACCGAGTTCCAGGCTCACCAACTACTTCAAGTCTAAGATGACGTCAACCCTGAAGAACGAGCTAAAGGATGCACTGAAGAACAGCTGCAGGCACCTGATCAAAAACGCAGGTGTACCGTATAATGCATACTCGTCGATGCTTCGCGACGGGTTGGTCACTACGCAGATGACCGACACCAAGCTTTGTGTGAAGCTCATCAGCGCGGACAAGCGAAGCGTGTTCGCCTCGCTTACCATGTTCCTTGACGGCTCCTCCTTTGACCTGAACATCGGGTTTGTCTTTTGCAATCCACTCGAAAGTGCCGACTTCCTCAAGCTCAAGGGCATCTACGACATCTCGGAGGCATCAAAGGCCCTGGCAGGGACGATCTACGAGATGGATGTCAAGTACGTCATCCATCGGCTCTTTTTGGAAATGCATGAGAAGAAGGACCTGGACCTCGACACTGCTACCGCTACGACACTCAACGCACTGTGCCGCGAGGTGCTGGACCCCAGCCGCAAGCGAAAGCGGGAGATCCCATGCAATCCGCCAAAGTCGACGCACTTGCCCATCACAGCAGAGGACCAGCTGTGGAGCGACGGTGTCTGGGCGTCGTAGTTGTTTTGCTAAGACGAGCGTTGCAAAAGACCCCCGGCGGGACTTGAACCCGCGACACACACGGATTAAAAGTCCGGCGCTCTACCCACTGAGCTACGAGGGCACTTTTCCTCCGCGGGGATTCGAACCCCGGTCGTTCGGGTGAAAGCCGAATATCATGACCACTAGACTACGGAGGAGTGCCTTTCTGTACACTACAGGACACGGCTGCATATAAAAACCCCGGAGGTCGCCAGCCAGGGACGACTTGTGGTTTGCGGCGTCGCGGGGCCGCCACGCGTGGTAGATGCGCGACGACTAGTTGCAAGTGTTGCTTACTGCTACTGCTCGCTAAAAGCACAGCCGTTGGCGCGTAGCACTCTACACCAACACTCTGTGCGTCATTGCCTCGACAAAGACAAAGAAGGCGGCGAGCGCCACTAACGACACGGTGCGAACCAAGCGAGACGGCTGTTGTCCTCGCACGGACGCGGCCAGTAGCTGAACTGCAATCGCCACTGCAATCCGTTGACAGATTGACACCAAAAGGTGGAGAAAGTGGAGAATGGACCTTTTATCCGACAAGGCCGCTTCGGCGCGCTCGCCTGCCTCTGCAATCAGCAACCGCTTGTGCTCTTTCACGTGCTCGTCCAGCGTTTTGACCAGTGCAAGTTCGGCTTCTTTGGCCTTGTCGCCGGAGCTTGCCTTTAAAACCTCGGGGTCGCCCTTCCAGGCTTGGATCCAGCGAAGTTCGTCGTCAGAAGAGCGCTCCAGTCTTTCTTTTAGATCCGACTTGGCCTTGGACACTGCCTTGCGCGTGCGCTTGGAAAGCTCGGACGACAGCCGTGCCTGTAGAGCGGAAAGGATGATGGCAAATCCGAGCACAAGTCCGATAAGCTCGTCTTCAGAGATCTGCTCGTCGTGCGCCGCATCTAGCAATTCTCTGGCAATATTGAACGATACCGACACCGAAAGATCGGACCCTATGCTGCTCAGTGCGCCAAACGCGGTGCCGCCGACGCCGCCGGTTGGAGAGGATGCGCCAGAGCTCATGTTGATTGCGCGAGCGATTCCGTGTGCGCAGCTGCCGCAGAGCCGGTTGGCAAGAGGGTCCCCGCTGGTACTGGGAGCGCACGAGTGTGCCCTGGTGGGTCAGCAAGAGAGCGTTGACCTGATTGGCGGCTTCTTTGACTACAACCGAGGCCGCACGCTCTCGCTACGACGTTTGATCTTAGCGCCACCCGGGACGCGCGTCGAGCGTCTGCGCAATGGAGGGCGGTCTCGAGCTGTGAGCAGGGGAATTTCCAAGCGCAGCGCGGGCGGGGGCGGGGGCGCGGGCGCAGCACTCACAATTCCAACCTATGGTGCAACTTTTGGTTGCTCGCTTGGCAATATTATCGAGTATTTGCAAGGACGGCCGGGGCTAAAAGGTTCGGGCGCTCGCCCCGCAGAGGTGCCCAAGATTATTAAAGAACTCAGCACGCAGTTGCAGCAGGTCAAGCAATCCATGGCGACGATGCAGGGCAAAGACGCGCCGCTCTTGGCGCAAGGGCTGGCCGCACTGCGCATTGTCGGAGAACAACGGAAGCATATGCCCGAGCTGAACGCATTCAAGGTTGACAGTCGAAAGGGCCACCCGGGAGCAGCGTTTGGTGCGACAGCGGCAATCGTCGCAGTGTTTGGAATCATGGCGGCGGACCCGACGGGAGAGGCCAGCAGACACTTTGCGACTGACAATTCTCTGTCTCGCGTGCTCGCATGTGCAGAGGAGCACTTGAAAGACTGGCAACCCGCCTACGGAGTGCGCGTTCCAGCCGAGCACTGGGCCTCTTTGCAGGCCGAGCGCCGTGCGATTGAGCGAGCGCGCATTGCCGCGGAAACGGCGGACGCGGCGTGCGAGACGCGCAAACTGCCGCCCGGCGAAGCGGTCAAGCTGCAGTTGCAGATGACGGCGGCCGCGGCATTCCCCTCGGGAGGGATAAAAGTCGACGCCGAGACGCAAGCCGTGCTGTGCGAAGCGGCCCGCTCAGGGGAGCAAGTGCAACCACTCAGGGCGACGGGTGCCATGCACCCGCCACCGCCGCCTTCCAGCGTCGTGCCACTGTCGGAAATCTCGGGAGAGGCGCTCGTCACGGGAGGCGCGGACAGCCGCAGCTCCGACGACTCGCGAAGCATGTCGAGCAGCAGCTGGAATTCCGTTGCCTCTGGAAGCAGCAGTGGCGCCAGTGCTTACAGCCATGTCAGCGTTGACTCGCTAGATGGCGTGCTAGTCTGTCCGCTTACCATTTCATAATATTGAACCGCTTTAAAGTGTAAATGCCCGTTTTGACTCCGCGGTTGCCGCCGCGGCGGGTTCGCACCCACTCGACACAAACTTCGACCACGCGTGACGACGGTGCAAGTGACGGTGGCGACAATGCAAACACCGAATCGGGGTCTGAAGACCCTGAAGAAAACGCATTTCGGAGAAGCTGGCGGCGCATTCTCGCCATGATTTTCAACGGCCCTCCGCACGACTGGATCGACAGCGACGACCACCCCAACCCTCGCAGCAACGAACCCGACCCTCCACGGTTCTTGCACGACACCTGGACAAACCTGCATCCTTGGACGCCCATCGATGTCGCGCAACGCAACATGGTGCAATCGATTGGGCTGGACTTTGACCGCAACTTTTTTCACCCGGAAGACAGCTGCCCCGTCGGACGCCTGGTGACGCAAACGATTGGCGGGCTGTGCACCGGCGTTCCTGCGCTTGGAACGCACATTCCCGTCAAAGGACTGCCAGTGCCGTGGATGGACAGGGGTGGCATAGCCGTGCGCAGCTTTACGCGACAGGAACAGTCGCTGCATCGCTGGAAACCGCTGACCGCCGACAGACTGGCGCTCTTGACGCAGCGCGCACAAGTGAAACATCCAAAACGCTTGCCTACGACGCACCTGTGCATTGCAATCGACGAGCTCAACTACAAGCATTTGCGCGCGTCCATTGAGACCGAAGGCGACGCGACAATTGATGCGCTGGAAGAGGTACTGCCGATGCAGTTGCCAACTCCGCTCCTATCACCGAGGACGTACACGCCTACAGCGGAAAGCCTGAATGATGCGCTCAATAATATATTCACGTCTGCTGTGCGGGTCGAGCACGAAGAGGAAACTGACGATTTTGGATTTACACTACGTACATCCACGGCACGCCTACACCACTCCTTGAGGTTTGACGCGTACAACGTCGTCCCAATCGGCATCTTGGTGCCCCACTCACTGCAAGTTGCGGAGCGCCGCTCGCAACTTGCTGGGATCAATGCCAGCCACGCAAACGGCGTACGGGCGCAGACGAACTAGCTGGCACTGCGCAATGCCCAGCTCGCGCGCAAAACGACTCGAGTAGGTCTCTTGGTCGTAGGTGCCCCATAACGCAAGTGGTTCCAATTCTTCCGCCCTTGCCGCCGAATTCATACTCGAAAATTCCCTGTTTTTCCACGTGAACGTTTGCCGCACAAATTCCCCGTCCGGGTGCGCGCACTCTTGGTCAGATTCGTGGCGCGCGCGTTGCGCCATGGTCTCGCGATACGCCTTGAGCGACTCCAAAAGCGTAGCCTTGTCGGTAGCAATCCGCATGGACGCAAAGGGCAACGTGCACCACGCCTCGTTGCGGAGCGGGTACCGCATCTCGCCGGTTGGCGAGAGCACGAGCAGCAGCCCGTCCGCGGCATTCGATAGGCTCATCAGCCCTTTGGACACCGACGCGTCAAGACAAGTCGTGTATTGGTAAATCGACTTAGTCGTCGCGTCTTCTGCTTTGCGGAGGACGTTGCACGACACGTCCAAGTGAGTCACCGCCGAACGGTACTTGCCGCGCGACGACTGGTCGGGAACCGTGTCCAGCCAGTCCAAACCCAGCGCACTCGCCGCCAGCAGCAGGATGCGGGCTCGGTTTCGCGACCCCGCGAGCGAAACGCGACGCAGCGCCGCCGGACCCGGCTCCGACTTGGGCTTTTCCAAGCACTCCTCCAAGCTCAGACCGCGGCGCAGCGCCGCAGTGAGACGGGCGTGAAACGTCGCACCCGCCAGCCCCGCGCCGGCCTTGCACACCAAGTAACACTCCTGATGAATCCGGTGCATACCGCGCCGCCCTGGCTCGGGCGCCATCGAATGCTCTGCTAAGAATAGGCCCACAAACGACGATGTGCTGTCAAGCCCCGCTACCCATTCGTCCTTGTCGCGGTCCGACTCGTCGCCATCCAACTTTGGCCCGACCTGCAATTCGGAATTGGCCATCTCGCTTGGAATGGCGTCGCGCAGCTTCTGAAGCGCAGCAGCGCGAGAGCGCGGGTCTTGAATGATGGCACGCAGCCGCGCACCGTCGGGCTTGGACGTGTCGATTCGGATTGCGGAAATGCCCGAAAACCAGCGCTCCGAAAAAATGTCAATGGGCGCCGAAGGCTCCGCGCCCGCAAGCCGAAACACGACATTTCGATACAGACCCGACTCGTCGTTGCGCTGGGCCTGTGGCAGCAAGATGGCTTCGTCCAGCGAGCGCAGCGAGCGTAGCAGGTGGTTTCGAAGCGTCAACGGACACTCGTCCAATGCCAAAAGGCGCGCCATGCGTAAGAGAAAAAAAACACGAGCTCACTGAACACAAGATTCGGCCGTGCGCACGCCTACGGCTCTATACGCACGTTTACAGAATACACTGCTCCACGCACGTTCACTTCTTGATCATTAGCGGAGGAAGCGCCGTGCCGTAATGCGCCATCATGCTCTCGTCCTTTGAAGCTTCTTCCGTTGTAAACGTTGATTGCGATGCTGGTTCCGGTTCCGGAGTTTCATCAAAGTCTGATTGATAAACAGCAATGCCCATTCGATCGTTCAATGGCGAGTTGCCGTACGGGTTGTACGCGCCGGGCAGCACCCACCAGCGCCCGCCGCAAATCCACCAGAGCATGCGGTACAAGGCCGCCAGCGTCACGGTCACGGGGAAGACGTAAAACCCCGCGCCCAGCCAAATGAAGCCCGCAAGGCCGACGGCGATCAACTCCAGGATCGACCAGCCGCCGTGCGCCCACCACGGCGAGCCGCCGTACGCGTAATTGGCGCAGTAGGGCGAGCAGCACTCCGAGTCTTTGGTGCCAAAGTAGCCAAATTCGCGCCACGACGAGTCGGCGGTGTAGGCGTGCACGCCCCAGATGATGGCGACGAGCGTCATTGGAAGCAAATGGCCAAAGAACACGACCACGCCAACGTACAAGCCGACGCCGCGCCCTTGGACTTCGTGCGGCGGGTCGAGCGACTCCATGGAAAAGGCCACGTTGATGATCGAGTTGATCAGCGAGGTGAGCAGCGACCACATGGCCAAAAAGTAGAGGATGCCGCGCGGCGAAAGCCGACGCGTCGCCTTGATTGGTTTGTAATTCTCAACGTAGGGACCGTCGGCACCTTCCAGCCTCGCTTCGTAGATTGTCCAGAACATTGTCTGTCTTGGAGGACCCCAGCCGTTGACGTCGTCACGGCACCGCGGGATCAGGCACCAAGAAGCGGGGTAGAAGAAGACGAGCAGGAGAACGGCAAGGCCGATGGCGATGGAGACCCAGATGGACCAGTACAATTCGTTCCAGTGCTCGCGCTGATTCATCAGAATGAACGAAGGAAACTCAATGAGCGACCCCGGGAACTCGTTCATGAACGCCGGCACCTCGCATTCAAACTCTGGGCATCCCAATACGGGCGCCCAAAAAAAGGGCTCGGCCGCGGGATTGAGCACCTTTAGCCTGATCGAGAAATGCCCCGCCTCGCAACTTTCAAGCACCTTGCTCTCAAACTCGAGAATGGAATCTTCCGGGTCGATGATGGGGTAATAACTTGTCGCAGTGAACGGCTCAAGGTGCGGCTTTTGAATTTGAACGTGCGACGAGTCCACAAGCGCCGCCGGCGAGTCAAAGGCGTCGTTCGGCTCCGACTGATCGCAACCTCCGCACCCAACGTACAGCGCAAAGTCCTCCTTTTGTGGCTTCTTGCCATGACGCCACGTGCCGCGATCGCGGTGGCCCCGAACCACAACCGACCAGTGCAGAATCTCATTATTCGCTCTGTCGATGTGGTCCAGGTCAATCTCCACGCCTCCGCTGCCCTTGAGGTAGAATGCTTGAGAGGTGGTGTGGTCGTTTAGCCTTGGGTGACAGCAGTTATTGTCACAATCGTAAGTCGGCGCGTGACCCGCCACGAGTAGGGCGGGCCACAGCATTCTAATTGGTCCTGTGCTGTTTAAGAGTGTGATCAAAGGGCGTTATCAAAAACCTGCGTTGCGGCCAGACGCGCATGCGTGCGCGACTTGCCAAATATACGTTCCAGCGCACGCTCGTGGCAGCGCCGAATTTGGCGCTGACGCCGTACGCAAACCCAAACCAGCACACCAAACAAACACCAGCACAGCGGCAAACTCACATTGCTGGAAACAAGGGCAAGATCCACATTCTTTTTGCCGCACCGCGAGATTGGCGGCACGGCGGTGTCGTTGTTGCAGTTGGACACTCCAAACCCAACGTTGCACACGCAGTCGGGCGCGTACTCCACCGACGGGCACTCGTCGCACTGCACCTCGCGCATGCAGACCTCAGAGCACAGCACGAGCTCCGGCGCCAGGCTATTCTGCTGCCCCGCGCCAATGACGACCGTGTCCACTCCGCGCGCCGCCGCCGCCGCGCACACGCCGGTGTCCGAGTGTCGCCACGACGCGCAAAAGGGGTGCACCGTGCACCACGCCGTGAACCAGAGTGCGTACGCCGGGCTCACCGTGGCGTCGACCCACTCGTACATGTGATCCTTGTCTCGTAGCTCCAAGACCGTGCCAAGGCGGATGCGCGAACCAAAGCCGGGCGTGAGGTAGAACCAGCAGCCGTACCCGGCCCCGTCGCAGCCTACAGTGTTTATGTTGTAGTACGGGAACCGCGTGACGTCGACGAGGGCCCCGTCCAGCGGCGAAGCGGGCCACGGCACGCTCTCGTTGACCCACCGCACGGCTCTGGTCTTTGCCCAAAGGTCGTCGCACGGCGCGTCGTGCGGCGCCGGGTTGATGCCGGCGCCCAGTGCAAAGACATACGGCGTGCTGACGTTGGTAGAAAGCATGAGCCGCCCTTTGCCGCGTACTGCTTCCATCATTACTTGAGAATCTTCCTCACACAATACCACGCGTAGTCCACGCGCGTGGAAGAAGCCCCGACGCCACAAGTTGCGGTTTTGGCCCAGTTTGGTGTGATCACTTGAGACGGGGTGCTTTTCCGGGTACTAAAAAAGGGCGCGTTATGCTGTGGAAAGATCTTCCGGCGGATGTCAAGATGGTGATTGTTCACTGCTTGTCGCTTCCTGACATGGGCAACTTTGCGACGGTCTCGCTCAGAAACAGCATGTTGGTGGAGCCGGTCCTGGAAAAGATCCTAATGCAGCGATCGGTGAAACTGGTGCGCGAGCTTAGCCGGCGGAGGGCCAACTACGAACAGACAAGGGAGATGTTCAACCTGCAGCTGCACCCAGCAACCTTTGACAACAAGAGGACGCACCGGCAGGCGTATTACAGCGGACGCGTACTGGGCAGCATCATCGAAAATCAAATCTACGACTCGGTGATGGCGTCGAGAATCATCTGCGGACAGCCGACGGACGTGTTCAATACCAACGCCCCGGTCTTTGACACGTACAGCCTGGTCTCGAGTTACATGAGGGCTGGCACTCAAATAAGGATGCGCTTGGACACGAACGTGGCGCAGGCCGTAGGCACAGAAGAGCTCAACCGCATGCTCGACGACGCCAAAGAGGTGGGTGAAAGGATTGCCACCGCCGAGCAAAACTCCAACGGCGAGTGGCCGACCCAGTACAATGGCTAGGCATTAAAAGAACCAGACCCACACACGCACAGACTCTCACATGCAAACATCTAAAGCTCTCCACTGTACTTTCTGGTGTTGGGGCGTGGGGTTGTGTCTAGTGGTACTTCTTTTTCCATTGGAATTCCGCGGATCCCCGACGGCGTTTGTCCTGCCGGGGGAAGTTTGGTATTTTGGTATTCGCACAGGTTGCGCGCGTCTTCGCACTCGGCTTCCCATTTGAAGCACGGAAGGCAGCAGCAGCACCAATAGCCGAGCCACGTGCGAGCGTACGAGTATTTCCGAGCTCGGCCGTAGTAGATGATGATGCACGCGCAGCAGCAGACGCAAATTGAGAGCGCCGCGAGAAATGTCCAGAAGACAACAGGGGCGACGTCGGGCGGCGGCGCCGGCGGCGGCGCAGAGGGCCAGGTGCCGCCGTGCGGCCACGGGTTGCGAGGCGGCGGGCTCGGCGACGGCGCGCAGTCGCGATCGCAGCTCGTGCTCGGGTGCAGGTCGCAGCTGGACGCGCCGTCGGCAAACTCAAAGCTGGTGGGGTCGTCTGGAGACGCCACGTCGCACTCGTTTGTCTTTGTCGCGTCACACGAGCTGGAGCACGGCTCCTCCTCTTCTGCAAGCCCACGAGCCACCGCCGGCCGGCGGTCGCTCGGCATCTCGGGCAGCGAAAACCCCGTCGCGCTCCGCGGACCCGTGGCCAGCATCAGCGCCCAAAGCAGCACAAAGCGCGGAAGGAACGTGGCCATCAGCCGGTTGCGCGGTAATCGGTGTACTTGATCCCCGGCGGGATGCTCGTTATGCCTATTAAATTCACCCACTCCAGCAGCAGACTTGCAATCCACAGGCTTACTAGCACGCAGCCGATTCCGAGAAATATCTGCAAGGTCGTGGAAAGGCATCCTTCTCTGCACTGAGCCGCACACGAATCGCTCATGCGCGTTCCTGTCTTACGCGCGGCCTGCGCGCTAAATCCGCCGGCCCAAAAGTGCACACGTCGCAACCCAATAGCGCTCGGAGCCGGCGCGCGGCGCATTTGCCGCGCCGCCGCGTGCGCTTGTTAGGAAGCGCAAGGGCCGCGCCGTGTTGACCGCGCAGCCCTATGCAGGACAAGTTAAAAGACGAAGACCAGCCCGCGACCAAAAAAGAGCTGGATGCCGTGGCGGATGCCGCCGCCGCGGCGGCGCAGCTCGCCAAGACGATCAAAGGCGCGCCCGAGAAACTCAAGGCGCTGCGCCTGACCATCCGATTGGCGTCCTCCGCGGGCAAGGAAATCATGATCCTGATCGCCATCCTCCTCTTGGCCTTCATTGTGCACCAGCTCTTTCTGTGGGTCGACCGCGACCCTGAGATTGCCTTTGAGCGGGCCGCGACGCTCTTTGAGGTCGCAGAGGTCGTGTGGGACACGCAAGGCATCGTGTGGAACGCCGCGACGGACGTCATCAACGCGGGCGTCATCCCGCTGTGGAACTCGGTCGCATTCTACGTCGCGGAGCCCGTTGTCATTCTGGTGCTCGAGATTTTCATGCTCGTCTTCACACAGAAGCACTACGAAGGCGTCTACTCCGAAGCCGACTTTCCGTACGTCGGGCTCGACTGCACCAAGACCTACGAAGCGTCGGAGTTTTGCGGGCGGTACGCGGCCTACGCCGCGCGGCTCGAGACCGCCGAAAAAGCGCCGTACTTTGTCAACGAGACGCAAGGGCCAAACGTCGGCGTCAACCGCCGGCTCGTAGACGCCGCCGACCCCGAACGCGTCTACACCTTTGGCATCGCCACCGCACGCCGACTCAGCGAGCTCGCGGACGACAAGCCCTTTGTCGCGCCGACGTTCAAGACCAAAGAGATCACCAACTCGCTCGACGACGCGTCGAGCATTGGGATCACAATCGGCGCGCCCGTTGCGGACGTCGGCACCTCGGTCGCGTTCAACGTCCTGCAGAGCAGTTTCTCGGCCATCATGGACGCAATCTTCCTCATGCTCAAATCGCTGCTGGAAGCTCTGCGCTGGGTCATCAAATCAGGTCTTTTGACGACGATTATCAACATCGGCGTGGAATTCGCAATTATTCTCCTTACTGAGATCGCCATCCCGTCACTCTTTGCCGCGATCAACGCGCTCATGTGCATTATCGACCTCTTCCAGCCGTCGACGTGGAATGAGCAATTCGAGTGCAGTGAGCTTCTCTATTCGAACTCAAACATCGCGCACAGCACTCTGACTGTCGCGTGTGCATGCGCAGTTGAAAATCGCTGCTTCAGAGGCCCCGACGCCCTCGCTGACCTGCTCACCTTCACGTCCGTGCCGCTCGCGCTCACCAAGTTTGCCAGCATCCTGGAGTCGACGATGAACTCGCGCACCGCGCGCCGCTTCTTCCAGCCCAACGCCGGCTTCTCCACCAAGGGCCGCACCCGCCGGCCCGGCTTTGACAGCCAAAACGAGGTCATTGACAACGAAGAGCCCGAGAGCGACGCCGACCGCAACCCGGCGTACGAGTTCACCTTTGCGCAGGACTTTGAGGACTTTTTGCCGACGACGGGCGCCGAGCAGTGCGGCGGCTGCTTTGTCTGCAAGTTTCCCGAGTTCCGGCTGGTGTTTCTGCTCGTCACCAGCATTGCGAGTCTCTTCTCGGAAGGCAACTACCTCTCGTTCGCCGGCAACGTCACGCAAAACTGCATGGGCGGCGGGCGCTGGTACGAGCGCGCCTGCGGCCCGCGCGGCGCCGAGCTCTTGTCCCACGAGACTTGGCTGAACGCCGGCTACACCGCCGGCTACGAGCGCGTAGACGCGCGCATCTTCACGTCGTTTGCGTCCGTTCTCATCAAGCGCCGCTCCGAGATTGGCCCCGACGAGCGTTTTGGCCCGGCGTTTGCCGCCGCCGAAGGCTGGTTCCGCGCGCGCGACCTCGGGGACATCATCACCAACGACGAACTCGACGCAGAGGAGCGGCAGAAGGCCGCCGTGTTCACGCAGGCCATGTGCCGGCTCATGCGCAGCTCGGACATTGGCGAAGAGCAGGACGAAGGCCCCGCGTACATTGACCACGCCAGCGGCGATCTGGGCCGCATTGGCGCCGAGTTTCTCTACACCCAGTGCGCCACATTCACTCTAACATACAGTATTTACCACCCTGCACCCAATCGTTTTTTTTGGCCGTTGCGCAGGTGCAAGCGCTTCAAGCATAATACTTTTGGCGATGTAAATAGGTTTTTCCACGACCTCACCTACGAGGTCTCGGCCTGCGCCCAGGACAAGGTGCAGTGCGACAAGACGGAGCGCCGCTGCCTTGGCCTGTGCTCCGGGGTCGACAACTCCGAGTTTAAGCACGACTTCCACACGATGGTCGCGCTCACCGAGCTGAGCGTCGACGCGCTTGGCGGCCAGTTCGACTCCGCGACGGCCAACTGCACGATCAAAACGACGACGCTCTACGTGCCGACCTTCAATGGCGGCGACAGGCGAGCGCCGCGTTTGTGCTAATGAACCTTGTCTGCAATCTCAAACGGCGCGCGTGCTTGCGCAGTTTCAAGACCTTCGCGGCGCGGCTGCGCGTGCGCAGCGGGATGACGGCCATAGGTGCGCGCGCCCGGAAAAAAAAAACGGGTCTAGGCTAGACCCGCTTTTCTCGACTTGACCCACGCCCGGAAAAAAAAGCGGGTAAGCGCTTACCCGCTTTTCTCGACTTGACCCACGCGCGGAAAAAAAATCGGGTAAGCGCTTACCCGATTTTCTCAACTTGACCTACGCCCCCCCGCGCCCCGCGCGCGCCGCAGACTCGGCCTGGTGTGGCAACAACCCGCTCAGCTGCGGCGTCATCCAGCGGACGTTGGAGCGGGTGCGATCTCATGCACACTGACCTTGCATTTCTTGCCACTGACTGGCGCACTGCCTTGCATGCACAGTCGCCGGGGCTGGTCTACGTCAACGGCGCCTTTAGACATAGGTACGAAATCATCAGTCCGTCGCCGCCTCCGCCGCCAAACCCGCCGCCCCGCACGCTGGCGTACGGGCCCTCGCCGCCGCACCCGCCGCCGCCGCCGGTCAACCCGCCGCCGTACTACGCGGTGCGCACCGACACTCAAACCGCGCAAACCCAGACGCAATGCATGCTCACTGTCAT
>PAAT01000011.1 GCA_002698965.1 Rhodopirellula sp.
GCAGAAGAAGAAGCCCCTGCAGAAGAAGAAGCCCCTGCAGAAGAAGAAGCTCGTGCAGAAGAAGAAGCCCCAAAATCAGACGAAGCCAGTGAAGCGGTTTCTGAAGAAGAGTAATAATCAAAGGCTGGACTTTCAATAAAGGACAGCTAGAACACCACAGGTAACCTTTTGGAGGGCACCGTGCCCGTAAGAATTTACGCATTAGCGAAAGAGCTGGATTACGACGGCAAAGAATTGGTCGATATCTGCAAAAAGGCAGGGATCACAGGAAAAGGTTCTGCGCTGGCAAGTCTTGATGACGATGAGGTTCAGCAACTCAAGGATTACCTTAACAAGGCTCCTTCATCAGATGCAGCGCCGGAAACGGGAGAGGTTCCCAAGAAACCCTCTGGCCAGCGCCGGGGTCCGATCAAGGTGGTTGCCAGCAAGAAATCAAGTGGACCTTTGTCTGCTCGAGATAAAGCTGATGATACCGAAGAGGTGGCCGTGGATAGCGTCGAAGCCCCGATGGAAGACGCTCCTGAAACCTCCGAATCCGATTCAGCTGCGGATACAAGTCCTGTGGAACCGCTGGACCGTCCAAGACGAAGGACCCCGGGGGCCAAGATTAAAGTCATTGGTCGGAAAGCTGTTGAAGGTGGCGGTGAAAGTAGCGATTTCAAACCGAAACAGAAACGACGGGATCCAGTCATTAAACTCGCTTCGGTACCCCAGTCTCGAAAACCTGCCGCTCCGAAAAAGGTTGAAGAAAAAACGGTTAAGCCGGCCATGTCACTTTCCGACGCGCTCAAAAGCAAAGTCGGGAAACGGGGACCATTACAACACCTCACAAAAAACCCGGATGAGCCTCAGGCTGCGCCTGAACAGGAAACCGGTAAACGAGGGAAGAAACGTAAAGGAAAAGGGCGTGATCGTAAAGATGGTGATCTAGCGGGTATGGCATCCGCACGTGCTGACCGGAAAAATCAGCAGCGTCGTCGCGAACAACGTGGAGGTAATACCCGATATGACGAGCGTGGTGGTCGCCGCATGGGTCGCCGCACTCTGACTCGTACCGGCAAAAACACCGCCGCACCCCGTAAATCGAACGTTTCACTGGAACTGCCCTGCTCTGTAAGATCATTCTCCGAAGCAGCTGGCTTGCCAGCAGGTAATGTCCAAATGACATTGATGGGCCTCGGGGCGATGCTCACTATTAACGATCAACTCGATGAAGAACTGGCAGAAATGCTAGCTCTTGAACTCGGCGTTGAAATCGAATTCAAACAGCCCGAATCGCTCGAAGAATCACTTATTGACGCCATTGAATCTCAGGTGGATACAGACACGGATTTGTCATCGCGACCTCCTGTCATCACTTTCCTCGGCCACGTCGATCACGGTAAAACCTCGTTGTTGGATTATCTTATCGGGATCGATGTTGTCTCAGGAGAAGCCGGAGGAATCACTCAACATATCCGGGCCTTCCAAACCAACCACAACAATCATTTGATCTCATTTGTTGATACTCCCGGTCACGAAGCATTTACCGAGATGCGAGCTCGTGGTGCAAACGTTACCGATATTGCTGTTCTTGTTGTAGCTGCAGACGACGGAGTAATGCCGCAAACGGAAGAAGCTATCAGCCACGCCAAAGCTGCGGGGGTTCCAATTATCGTTGCTCTCAACAAAATCGATCTCCCTGGAATAACGGACGAACATATCAACACCGTTCTGGGTGCATTACCGGGATATGACCTAACACCTAGTGAATGGGGTGGAGATGTGGAAGTGGTTCGTACGAGTGCCATCGATGGTACGGGTATGGACGAACTTCGTGATACGATTCTCGGCATTGCTGAATTGCACGAATATCAGGCTAACCCAAATCGTGATGCCATTGGGGTTTGCCTCGAGTCTGAACAGGAGACAGCTCGTGGTATTATCGCTAAAGTCATTGTTCAAAATGGGACTTTGAAAGTTGGAGATGTGATGGTATGTGGTCACGCACATGGACGCGTGAAGGCTATCTACGACACTTTAACAGGCGACCCTGTTGAAGAAGCTGGTCCAAGTACACCTGTCAACATTGCCGGTCTGGATATAGCTCCCGATGCCGGAGATAAATTCCATATATTGGAGGAAATAACTGATGCTCGAGAGGTTGCTGAGTTACGTTCGGATCGTTCAAGAACTACCAACCTTTCCGGGACCACGATCAAAGTCTCGTTTGATGATTTCCAACGTCGTCTGGAAGAAGGAACCCTGGGGCCAAGTGAAGTTGTAAAACTGAACCTGATCATTCGAACCGACGTCCGGGGTTCGATTGAAGCAATTCAGAAAGAACTTGGAAAGCTGCAGCATGATGAAGTGCAGGTAAAAGTCCTACAGGCTTCTGTCGGTGGTATCACTGCCGCGGATATCGTCCTGGCAGATGCTTCGGAAGCTGTCGTCATCGGCTTTAATGTAGCGCCCGACAATGATGCTCGTCGACTCGCTGATGAAAAGCAGGTTGAAATTCGACGCTATGACGTGATTTACAAAGTCACGGATGATATCCGCATGATGCTCGAAGGGAAGTTAAAACCTGAAGAAAAAATGGTCGAACTTGGGCATGCTATGGTGCAGCAGGCATTCAGTATTAGTAAAGTTGGTACGATCGCCGGTTGTCGTGTGGTTCAGGGTAATATCGAACGTAACTGCCGTATTCGTGTGATTCGTGACGGACGTGTCATTGGTGACTACGGACTAGATTCATTGCGACGAGAAAAAGAGGACGTAAAGTCTGTTCGTGAAAACATGGAATGTGGTATTAAACTTGCTGGCTTTAACGACGTCAAACAGGACGATATTCTCGAAGCTTATAAGATCGAAGAAGTCGCACGTACGTTGTAATTACACCGCAATCGCAAGTTCCTGACAAAATCTCTGATTTCCAAGGCATACAAAAATCTATGAGTTCTCGGCGAGTATTAAAAGCAGCTCAGGCTATTCGTGAGGTCGTTAGTACGGCGATCATTACAGACCTGCGTGATCCTCGCATTGAAAACGTTACCGTAACTCAAGTCGAGGTGTCGGGAGACTTGCGTCACGCCCGCATCCATGTCTCGATCATGGGTTCAGAAACCAATAGCGGACAGGTTCTGAAAGGGCTAAATAACGCCTCTGGATTCCTGCAACGTAAAGTCGCGAATCGGATCGACACTCGATACACACCAAAACTTCAATTTGTGCAGGACGAAGGCCTAAAGCATTCACTGGAAGTCACTAAAATCCTCGAAAAAGTTTTACCTCCCAACCAACCAGAAGACGAATTGGATCACGCCTCGGAGAACCTTGAGAACATTTAAGGGTTTTATCCGAAGGTTACCTCAATAGATAAACAATATTATGAGCGCTGCAAAACGAGCTTCGTTAATCAAAAAGACATTTACGGTTTTAAAAAAGCAATTCCCTAAAGTGCAATTGCCCGTGAAGGACCGCCCTATCCTAGAACAACTGCTTTATGCCTGCTGTCTGGAGAATTCCACTCCGGATCAGGCAACGGAAGCCTTTAGCAAAGTTCAAACGCGATATGTCGACTGGAATGAAGTACGAGTAACGACCGTTTCCGAACTTACCGAAGTAATGGGCTGCCTACCTCGTGCTGCTGAATCTGCTCGTAATCTCCGACGTGTCCTGTTCAATGTCTATGAAACTCATTTTTCATTTGACCTTTCTTTTATGGCGAAAGAAGGACTGAGCAAAGCAACTGCCACGATTAATGGTTACTATGATGAGATTCCAAAGTTCGTAGTCAACTACACTGTCCAAAATGGTCTTGGTGGACATGCCATTCCACTTAGTGACGGTGCATTGGACGCCTTGGAAATCCTCGATATTGTAACACCCAAAGGAAGGCAATCCGGCAAAGTCGCCGGACTTGAACGTACGATAGCCAAGAATAAAGGTGTTGAGTTTGGCTCGCTGCTCCACATGCTTGGGACACAACTTGCAGAAGACCCCTACGGCAAAAAGACGCACGAGATCCTGCTCAAAATCAACAAAGACTGTACTGATAGCCTGCCTGTAAAACCATCCAAAAAATCGGCGGTGGAAGAGAAAGAAGCCGGGAATTCCAGGAAATCGGAAACGGCTGCTAAAAAGGGTACCAAAAAGAAAGCGGCTCCAGCTAAAAAGAAAGCGGCTCCAGCTAAAAAGAAAGCGGCTCCAGCTAAAAAGAAAGTCGCCCCAAAGAAAAAGAAGGCAACACCCAAGAAAAAAAAATCTGGACGGCCTAAGAAGCCTCGCTAAAACGACGTTCGACCGCATGCCACCTTTTGCTAGAATACAAATGGTAATACTCGGACTTTGATATCAAATCCAGTAAGAGCATAAGGTTAATATTTGTTGCGAATTCTAATTGCGTTTTCCACTGTTTTATTATTAACGCTGTCAGCTATCAGTGATGACGTTAGTGATTTTACGATACCCAAAATCCCTGCGACGCCTCTCGAGCAGAGTCGCCTGTCGGAAGGTCAGGCCGATAAACTACATGCGGCTACTCTCTTTGGTCAGGCTCGTTTGGAACAACAGCGACGACAATTTAGTGCGGCCCTGCAACTATACCAACGTGCCTGGAGATACGATCGTTCAGTCGTCTCCATTTCTAATCAACTTATCCCTCTGGCGATGGGACTCAAACGAACTGAAGAGGCCGCTAGATACGCTGGTTTAGCTGTCACGAACAAGGCGTTGGATAGTCAAACACTCATGCGGATGGCTGTTGTTTTAACCCGCAATGGGAAATACGACCAAGCACTTCAGGCATACCGAACAATCCTCGAACGCGCAGACGATTCATCACTCCAACTGCCTAAAGCCCTGATATCTGCCGAATTAGGGCGTACGGCACTGCTAGCTCAGAAAAATGATCTCGCTGCAGCAGCGTTCGACAACGCGAATAAAGCGTTAGCGAATCCTGAAGAAGCGGGACTTAGTCCAGTACATATCACGCAACTCAAAGGTTCGACGGGTGCTGTCTTTCTAGCGATGAACGAAGCCTATCAAGCTACAAAGCAATTCAATAAAGCGCGGACAGCAATCGAACAGGCACAGCAAGTCTCTCCCAATCCCGTAATCTATGCCTTTCGTCTTGCGCAGCTATTTCTGGCAGAGTCTAAACCGCAGGAAGCCCGCACGACTCTCCAAAAATACTTTGACTCCAAATCGTTACAGGCTAAGGCCGATCCCTACCGCTTGCTGATCAGGATCAACCTAGTTCAGCATACGGAAGAAGCCGAAGCCAACGCGCTTAGTATTAAACAACTACAAGCTATTCAACAAACGCAAACCTCGAATCAATACTTGGGATATGCATTAGCCGAGATAGCTTTAACTACTGGGAATTACGAGCTAGCAGTTCAACAGTTACGCAAGTTCTTGCCCATTCAGCCTGCGCTTAGTGGCTATCAGCACGCAGTCGATGCCTTGCTTGCTGAAAACACTGAAAAGATAACGATTGCTGATTCCGCCGCGATGGAATTAGCCTGGGTTCTGGGTGCGGTGTACTCCCGCAGTCGTTCACTTGCTTCGCTACAGCAACAACGTATCTCCAGAATCACTTCGAACGAAACCCTACTTGATCAACTGGCTCAAGTGGTGCATAACTATTCAGCCAATGACCAAACGCCAAACAATACGAAGCCAAGCTTAAAAACGTTCACAAGCCATACTGCCGCAGCGACGGCCCTGCTATTCTCTCAAGTCAAAGATTGGCAACAAACCCGAAAGTTTTTTGAACTGGCGATTGCAGAGGCTCCCCGGCAAAGCGGAGCGTTCTATGAGAACTGGGGAGTCCAGTTATTGATCAACGATGAACTTAAGGAAGCAATTACCGTTCTGGAGAGCGCTCTTGAAAACGAATACCTCAGGAATAAACCGGCCATCCACTTTCTACTTTCTAGTGCCTATTTACTCACCGAGCAAAACCAAAAGGCTATCAACTCGGCGAAGCTTGCTGCGAACCAGGCAAACAGCAATGCTCGCTTACTCAGCAGATATCCTTGGGTTCTTTACCACACAGGACAATGGAAACAGGCGCATCAAGAATACGCTCAACTCTTGACGAAACTCGATGACATGCAGTCTGATCCAAACGTAGCAAATATCGCTCGGGATGCCAAATTGACACTGTCTATTCTGTGCCAACAGTTAGACCAAGCAGACGAAGCCGTCGAATGGCTTGAGCAAGTTTTAGATACAAACCCCGAAGACATTGGAGCGCTTAATGATCTGGGGTACCTCTGGGCAGAGCGGAACGAACACTTATTGAGAGCTCAACAGATGACATTGAAAGCTGTGACAGCAGAGCCTGAAAACGCTGCTTATCGAGATAGCCTTGGCTGGGTTTACTACCGATTGGGAAAATACGAAAAGGCCCGGGCTGAGCTTGAAGCAGCCCGTAAGCTTAACAACTCGGATGGCGTTATCTGTGACCATTTAGGAGACATCCATCTTCAGTTAGACAATCAAAAGGAAGCTAAGCAGATGTGGGAAAGAGCATTAGAATTGCTAGATTCTGTAAAAGATACGAAACAAATCATTCGCATCCGTACGAAACTGGGAAATCTGAGTGATTGATACTCAAGCGTCTTTTCCTGATAATCATTGGTACCCATTTTTAGAAAAGTAATTCCTATACTCCCACCAAACCCACAAAGAAACGGAATTCAACATGGCAGGACATTCCCATTGGGCAGGCATTAAACACAAAAAAGCTGCGATTGATAATAAACGCGGTAAATTGTGGAGCAAATTATCCAAAGCTATTATCATTGCTGCCAAAATAGGTGGGGGAGATCCGGCAACCAATATCCGTCTTCGCCAGGCAATTCAGGATGCGAAAGATGTATCCATGCCAAAAGACAATATTACCCGTGCTATTAAGAAAGGAACGGGAGAATTAGACGGCGGTAACGTTGAAGAAATCATCTACGAAGGTTACGCCGCGCATGGTGTGGCTATAATGTGCGAAATTATGACCGATAATCGAAATCGCACGGCTCCTGAACTTCGCAAAATGTTCGAAATTCACGGTGGAAATATGGGAGCGACCAACTGTGTGGCGTGGTTATTTGATCGCAAAGGACTCTTTCTTGTTCCCACAGACAGCACGGAGGAAGAATTCGTTATGGAAACTGCTCTCGATGCAGGTGCGGATGACTTCCTTCTTCAAGGTGATCAATACGAAATCACTTGTGAACCGGAACTGTACACGGATGTTGCCGAAGCATTGGTAGCAGCTGAAATTGCAGTCACATCAAAGCAGGTAACGAGAATCCCCAACAATACCGTCGACCTGGATATTGCGCAAGCAAGAAAAGTATTAAAGCTCATGGAAGCTTTAGATGATCATGATGACGTTCAAAATGTATCTGCAAACTTCAATTTGACCGAGGAAGTTGTTACTGCATTACAAAACGAAGCTTAGTGCTTAATTTTATTCCAATACTCTTCAAAAGCCCCCTGTTGATGAAAGTCCGGACTGTTGTCCAGATCATGACACTCAAGACAAGATGTTTTTGCATCTTCGAGACTCCGGTGAACGAATCTCCGTAATTCATTTAATGAATCATAAGTACTGTTTGGCTCCTGTTCACGTCGCACGTGTTCGCTCCCGGGACCGTGACAGTTCTCACAACCGTTGCCCTGCAATTTCAACGTCTCCGCCAAACTCCTAAAGCCCGACTCGTACGGGACATACTTTTGCGGCCGCCAGCCTGTACTGTGGCAACTTAAACATTCAGGATCAAATTGACGAGGAATCTCTGCCCGGCCGTGTGGAGCAATAAGTGATTGCGTTGCATGGGCATGCGGGGAATTCTCCCAAATCTCGAACTCGCTCTGGTGACATTCTGCACAAGCTTTACTGCCAACAAATCGATAGCCGGACGGGTGATCCTCTGATTGAATTCCCAGCCCCTGAAACCCGGCGCGTTGCAATGCTTCTTGATATTGCTTGAACATTGCGAGAACCTCCACCGAATCAGAATAGCTGTCATCTAAAGGTACTCGTTGGTATTTGAATCCGGGCTTCGCATCACCATTGTCAAAAACGCCGACAACCGAGGCATACATACTCTTTTCACCAACTTTGAGCACTTTGGTACTGGCTCCCTTTACCTCTTCTAATTCATAAGTGGGTTCGCCAGGAGCACCAGCACAAACCAGTAAGTCATATTCGGTATATGACTTTGCCAAATTACGTACATAGTCCAATGTTCCGTGAACAACAAGGATTTTCAGAGACGTTTGCCGAAACACTTCGTCGGCTGCCACCAACTTCAAAGCTTCTTCAACATCTTCAACAATCAGGTCATCACTAAACAAAGATTTGAGCCAATCGTCCTGAATAATACTAACAACAGCAATCGTGTGATGAGCCGTTTCGATGAACTGGAATCTCCGAGTGAACTCCCGATCAAGAATCGCTACATTGGAACTGACAAACATGGACTCATTGTTATCGTCAACGGCAGCCACAGCGAACAATTCGCCAGCTGGCAATTTCAAATCTTCCGGTCCAAGTCCAACAGCCTGATATTCCATTCTTTGCAAAAGCTCGGAGGTCAGGTTGAATTTCAGCTCCGGCTGGCGTCCAAACCGTCGAACTTGATTTCCTGTATCAACCAAAACCACATTCCAGCCTTGCTGGTCTTGTAAGCCTCGAATAAAGGAGTGGCGGCGAGCAAGTCCCCCCTTTTGAAGCTCTAATCCGGTACAACCACAAGGCTCGACATAGCCAAATTGGCGTCCAGTAAAAACGAGAATATCCTGCGGGTTCTCCCAGCCGGCATACAATTGCGATGGCTTTCCTGCTAGACGGTTAGTATCCCGCGTGGAATCGTCTTGTTGACCTTGGGGGCCCGAGTTCCTCTGGGCTGATAACATTGACTCCGCAGACTTGGTTGTGGTGATGCTATCATCACCACAACCGCTTAGTAAGCTACAACCAATACCAATCACACTAAGCAACAATGCAAACTGAAGATATCGAATCTTTTCTGACATAAGCCGTAATTCTGGTTCTACTTAGTAACCGACATTAAAACTTCTAGCGAGACTTCTTTTACGAATGGATGCGTACTACTCAAGACAATTCGAGCAGGCATGCCTAAATTTCCGCCACGACGACTGATCTGCTTAGCATCGGGTCGGATCTTAATCGTGAGCCTGTGATGGTAAGTCTTTCCATTACCAATAGAGACCGGTTCGCCCAAACTCAGCTCCAAATGTGAAGCCGGGTCGACTTCTTTCACGGCAAACGTAACACTTTCTCGGTAAGCACCTTTTACTACCAGATTAATACTGGTTTCAAATCCTTGTTCTGAAGAAACGGGTGTCAAATTCAAAACACCAATATGCTGGCTGCCAGACTCACGGGAAGCGCGATAGCCTTTCCCAAAAATAGTAATATCTGTATCGACCGATCCATTCAGAAAGACATCTACTTTCGGAGCATCCGGAAGGTTTGTCGTGAGCCTTACAGGAAAACTAAAGGAACCCGGAGGTAATCCTGCCGCCAACTTCACCGTCATTTCTAATCCGCTGTAAGCTCGCAATTCTTTCTTTACTTCTTCCTCGGTCAACTCCACAAATGTAATTTCGATCAGATCTTCAGGCGTATCTTCAAGAAATGTGATATCTACAATTTGTAGTGGCTCCTCAACCTCTTTGTAAGTAAAGATCTTACCTTTGACGGTAATCCCCTCGCCTGAAGACAAGCCATTCATCGTAAGGACATCAGGTCGGGGCATGACGGACTGAATGATCTGCCCTTTCACAACCAGTTGGATCGTTCGATTGTTGGGGTCATTGGTAATAATGTCGGCTGTTTGAGCAAAACGCAAGGAAGGTCCTACTTCGCGAGCGGTCCATTCCAAACGAACCTCGACCGACTCACCTGGATCAATTTCGTCGGAAGCGAGCGAACTCAAGGTACACTTACACGTGGTTTCACCTTTTTCAAGCGCGAGTGGCTTTGTGCCGTCGTTGCGAATCACAAACGTGTGAGTACGAACTCCCCGTCGCTCCATCGTTCCAAAATCATATTCCGTTGATCCGACGACGACCGCAATCGGACCATCAACCGGTGCACTTTCATCTGTTTCGAACTTCCCGACGAATTGCGAAACACTGCCTGAATTAATTGGTCGCAACTGCTCACGAATCCCGGATAAATTCCATTGACTGTGTAACATGCCGGCAATGCTACCAGCGAAGACCGCGAGTACTAAAACTGTAAATAGACGCATTAGAAACCTGTAAATAGGAGCTGCAAACCAAGCAATTTCACGATATCACTAAGTCTACCACATTCACTTAAAAACCCCGTGAAAACCGACCAAATCGGGGTTCACGGGGTAAGGCAGTATTTTCGGAGTTACTGTTGTTTCGCTTTATTACGGAGATGATCGAGGCATTGTTCTACTGATTCATCGATTTTTTCAAAATAAACACGATGGCCTTTCCATCCTGCAAAATCAGCCTCTAATAGTCGCCGATTACTCAATTTGAACTCTAAGTGTGGATTTTCTGCATCAAGACTCAAAGCTCGCTCGATGGATGCCTCCATTTCACTTAACTGACCCGCATAATATTGACAGACTGCCAATCGAGCCCAAATATAGGCATTCTCAGGATATAACTCTGATTCATGCTTGGCATAGGCCAATGCCCGCTCCAATGCATCAGGTAACTGGTAATGCTGATAAAGTAATAGAGCCTGTTGCGAGAAAAGTTCAAAGTTCATTTGGGACTTTGTATTTAACATCAAGGTCTGCGAAACCAGTGTTTCGTATTCACTCATAAGCTCTTCGTCCGCAGATTGGCTTAACTTCATGAACAAGACATTGGCATAAAGAATATGCGCATCTATTCCATACGGATCATCTTCGATCGCCTGTTGGAGATGCTTGGCTGCCGGATTCAATTGATTCTGACTCAAATAGAATCTAGCATTCATCAAATGATAGTCTGACGCGGTCACGGGACGGTGCGACGTCACGAAGGCCAGTAACGGCAAGGACACCATGATCGCCAAGATTGTCCAACGCTGTGACTTGGGCATGAGCACGTGTTCCCCCGGCTTGAATGGCACCCGCCAAGAACTGATCGCTAATCCCAACAATAACCAACCGCTAAAAGCGACGCCGGGATACGAAATTCCGCCGGCCACCATTAAATTAAGCAACCAGCAAACGAAGGCAACTAGAACGTGGGAACGATTTAATACACCACGATCTACCCAGCCTTGCAGCAAGAAAATAACAATCACAAAAACAGGTAAGGCAACATAGAAAACGGATAGCGGAATCAATGCATAACTCAGTTGGTCAATCAACAGGCCGAGTAAACAGCCTACTACACCTGCTAAGTAAATCTTGTTCGCTGACAACTCTGGAAAACGGCTGGCTAAATGGCGAGCGTTTACCTCTGATTCACACGTTTGGTGTGTTAGCACGGTGAAGCGATGATAAGCTGTTGCAAACACTCCGCAAATCAAAAGCAATACAAGGACTCCAAAATTAGTGAGAATCTCCAGAGGCCAGTTGTGTGGGTCCGCAATCGACTCCGAAGCAGCTACTTTCTTATACAGCGTATAGTGATCCCTAAAATTACCTGGCCCCACTCCCATCCAGAAGTTATCTGTGGCCATTGCTGTTGAGCTTTCCCAATATTCCATACGGAAATCCAAGCTCTTAACCGCTTCTGTCAGAATTTTGGTGTCGAGCCGGTGGGTCAGCAGCCCCAATACGAACACAACACATCCAATGCCTCCCAACACCACCGTCGCTTTAATGGCTACTGTGCGGTAGGATTTCAGAAAAACTCCCGCAATCAAAACACTCAAGGCGACAGCGCAGCACGCTGAACGACTTTTTGTCAGCACCATACAGAACGCGACAATCCCTATCAATACAAGCAGCTTAAAGATTTCTTTTTTCCGCATCAACTGTTGGCCAGGTGTCAGAGTCGTCAGTAGCAACAACGTGAACCAAGGTGCTAAAAATCCGGCCAGCGAATTGGTCAAAGCAAAAGTCACATAAGGTTCCGGACTTTGGATTCGACTTTCAAAATGATAGCGGCCGGGAGATCCGACTCTGGTATCTGAAATTCCAGCGTCCTGCAGCATTGCGACTCTTTGACGCTCAGTACCTGCAAAGTACTCCGATCTCAATTCCGGAATTTTCACTAGAGAATCATAAATACCGATACACGATAACGCGACTGCTATCGCGACCATGACTGCAATGATACCTCGCGCGACTCTCTCTGTATGAAAGAGTTGATTGATTAATAAAAATCCTACCGCAAATGCAACCCACTGCCACCAACTGTTGACGGAAGCTCGAAAATCACCATCGTCTGAATTACCAAATACAGCAACCAACATCGCAACCATCGATAATGACAATAAAAACGCGGGCCATTGTCGATAGAACCTAACCGTGGGACAGAGTATTTGATAGATACCCCAGAAACTACCCAATAGCGTAAAGCCGAGCACAAGCCATGTAGTCATTCCCTCGGCAACAGCTGGTCCATCTCCCGTTAGAAAAGCCGTGGACGCCAACAAAGCAATCAGCATTAACTGTAATGCCCCAAACCATGTCGTTTGACGTTCCGCGAATTCAGTTTGTACCGGCGATTCTTCTATCACGATGCCACAGGCCCCTCTAATCAACTATTGAGCTTATTACGTGCTGTACTTTCCAGAATTGCCACCAAAAGCAAAACGCAAAAAGTCAAACCAACGATCAATAGCGCTCCACTCAAACTGACCTGAGGAAGCAATAAGGCTGAAACACCAGTTGTGGCTGTCACCAAGAACATTGTGAGAACAGCTCGCGGCTTTGACAGCCCCAACTCAACAAGTCGGTGTGAGAAATGAGCTTTATCTGGCTTAAACGGACTTCGTCCTTCTGAAATCCGAATAGCAATCACCGTACATAAATCATAAATCGGAACAGCCATAATAATCAGTGGGGCAATAACAGCATGAACAACCGGCTTATCCCCATCTGTATATGTCGTGAGAATCGTTGCAATGGCGATGCAAAAACCAACAAAGTAACTGCCAGCATCTCCCATAAATATTTTTGCGGGCGGTTTGTTATGCCATAAAAAGCCTAGCAGGGAACCTATGAAAACTAGCAGCAGCCCTGCAACAAAGAACTGCGGTCCTTGGGACGAAACTCCCGGCAACACAACATACAATACCAACATGATCGAGCAAATCACGGCGACCCCACCGGCCGCGGCATCCATATTGTCAAGCATATTAAATGCATTGATCAGCATTACAATCCAAAACACCGTGCAGATAACCGTGACAATTCGGTAAGGAATAAATGCAGTGAAATACCATTCCTGTAACACGACGCAAGCAGTCGCCACAACAAACTGAATTGCCAAACGAAACTTCCAACTCAAGCCCCGTAGATCATCCACTAAACCGACGAGCATTAACGCTGTCCCCGCAATCAACAAGACCCACAGATCTGCTAGTTGCGTTTCCAATCCTTCGACATAAACTCTGAACTGGTCTGGCAAGAACTGAACCACCGATCCGTTAAACGCTACTAGAAGCGTGCCAAGGAGAAACGTGATAATAACTCCTAACCAAATACCCAGCCCCCCTCCTAAGGGGATTGGCATTACGTGAACCTTCCGGTCGTTTGGCTGATCCATCAGGCCCCATTTGGCAGCACGACGACGTATCACATAGATCGACAACCAGCTAATCAACATGCTGGGGAGTAAAATGAGGGGAAGTACCCAATAAGGAAATGCAACGTCCATCACCGAACCAAAATAATCAAATTGGTAACCCGAAGAACCAAATCAGAAGTCAACACACCCGAGTATTACTCTACGGCTCAATCCTGATACTGTTCTCGCAGAAAGTTTCGACAGTCGCTAAAAAACTGATGATACCCGGCCGTCAGATAATCCGGGTAGGTCCAATGGCTCGATTTCCATTGCCGACGCTGATAGTACAGCGTCACCTCCCCAAAAATCCCCTCTGCCAAATACAATCGATGATCCCGATCTTTGGTGGTAGCCAAAACCAATTTGGCCTCCGTCAAATAGCCTGGGTCGATATTCACCGGACGAGCGACATGTTCACTCTTGTATTTATCGGCATATTCAGCTTCCCATTCATTTGTAAGATGTTTGATTTTAGGCAATTCGCCCTGATCAATGAGGGTTTTGAGGGCCCAGAACTGTTTTTTTAAGTCTGAGCCCATCGTCTCGCAATAATACGTGGTTTGATCAAACTCAAATAAGGGAGATATGAGTTGCACGGCACCCCACTGTTCTACTGCTTTATCATATACGAATTCCAAAGAATCCTTTGTTTGACCAAAGGCTCCGATCACCAAAAGCACAGGACGTTGAGATTGAATATCTCCCATTTCAATTGTTCCTTATAGTGAACTCGATCGTCAATCCTCTCAAACATTCGAATCGATCCGGGGAGAACTGTGACCGTCTGAGATATCAGTAGGATCTACCGAATATGGCTCGACGAGTACTAGGCTGGCCCGTAAAAATACATGTACCTTGCTCGGCATTGCCATCAAGCGGCATACAGCGAATCGTCACTTTGTACTTGGCGATCATATTGAGTATCTGTGGATCTCCCTCAACAAAGTGACAACTTACGAAACCACCCTGCCCGTCTTTGTCTGAAAAATACTCTTCAAATTCTTCTAATGAGTTCACTTCTCTCGTATTGTCTTCACGCAGTTTGAGAGCCCGATCGAATAGATCTTGTTGGAATTGTTCCAACGTCTCTGTGATCCCATGTACAAATTCCTCACGTCCCACGGACTGACTTTCCCCCGTGTCACGACGCCCAACAAATACCTGATTATTTTCAATATCTCGCGGCCCCACTTCGACTCGAAGTGGTACTCCCCTTTTCACGTGATACCACTTTTTCTCGCCGCCCCGCATATCACGGTCATCGATCATGACACGAACCTTGCCATCAGCGTAATACTGAGCCTCTAACTCCTGCTTCAGCGTTTCGCAGTAATCAAGGACCGACTGCCGTGTATCATCGCCTTTAATAATTGGCAGGATGACAATTTGCTTTGGAGCAAGTCTCGGGGGCAGTACTAAGCCATCGTCATCACTATGCGTCATGATCAAAGCACCAACGAGTCTTGTAGAGACGCCCCATGAAGTCGTCCATGCAAATTGCTGCTGACCTTCCTGATCCTGATAAATAATTTCCTGTGCCCGGGAAAAATTCTGGCCAAGGAAATGTGACGTTCCAGCCTGGAGTGCTTTCTTATCCTGCATCATTGCTTCGATCGTTAATGTAGAAACCGCGCCAGGGAATCTTTCATCCACTGTTTTCTCGCCTTTGATGACAGGCATCGCCATCACATTCTCAGCAAAGTCAGCATAAACATCGAGCATCAACCGAGTCTCTTCCAAAGCTTCTTCTTCAGACGCGTGACACGTATGTCCTTCCTGCCACAAGAATTCAGCCGTTCGAAGGAACATTCGAGTACGCATCTCCCAACGAACAACATTAGCCCACTGATTGATCTTGATTGGTAGATCACGATAGGACTGAACCCATTTGGCATACATTGCCCCAATGATCGTCTCACTGGTCGGACGTACGATTAAAGGTTCTTCAAGAGGCCCCGCAGGTACCAACCCACCGTCTGGCCCGGGTTCGAGTCGATGGTGCGTGACAACGGCGCATTCCTTTGCAAAGCCATCGACGTGCTCTGCTTCTTTTTCCAGAAAGCTCATAGGAATAAACAGGGGGAAATAGGCATTCACATGCCCGGTATCTTTGAACATACCGTCGAGTACTTGCTGCATATTCTCCCAGATTGACCATCCCCATGGTTTGATTACCATACAACCACGAACCGGAGAAATTTCGGCTAAATCGGCTGCTTTAATAACCTGCTGATACCATTGTGGATAATCTTCACTACGAGTTGGACTAATGGCCGTACGATTCTGTTTTCCCATTGGTGACTTTCTCAACGCTTGTTGAATTTAATAAGATTGAATACTGACTACTGCCTGTTAGGTAGCCCCCTATTTTAGGTCAGTATCACGGAGTGCGACAACCAGAGATTTACGTTTGACACCTTGTGGCTTCAAAGTTTTCCAGTTAGATTGCCTCTGAACACAACGTCATTTTCATATACGTTCCTTTCTCCCTCTGGAAAACGATAGAAATCATGAGTCGCAAGTACATCAATCAACTCGGCGAAGGTGAGAACATCAATCAGGTGTATATCGCCAACGGTAAACAGCTTCGTCCTAATCGACAAGGCAATCTGTACCTGCAACTCTCACTTTCAGACAAATCCGGTAGCGTCAACGCGATGCAGTGGAATGCCAACCAGGATGTCTACGATAGTTTTGAAAATGGTGACTACGTACTGATCAAAGGCACGACTCAACTGTTCAATGGCAACCTGCAAATCATCGTCCAACACCTAAAGAAAGTGGATGAAACAAAAGTCGATGAATCGGACTTTCACACACTTACGAATGAAGACATTGGAAAATTGATCGTGCAGTTACGTCAGTTTGTAGACTCCATTGACGATGAGAATCTTCGCTCGCTGTCGCAACAATATATCGACACGACTGAAATCATGAACAAATTCACGCGCGCCCCGGCAGGAATAAAGAATCATCACGCCTATCAAGGTGGCTTGTTACATCACGTCGTGTCACTGATGGAATTGGCCGAATCGGTGGTTCGGCATTATCCACAGGTGAATCGGGATCTAGTGATTGTCGGCGTACTATTACACGACTTTTCCAAAACCGATGAATTAGCATACGAACGAAGCCTTGAATACACTGACGAAGGACAACTTCTAGGCCATCTGGTGATGGGGGTAGAACTGATAGGTAAGCAGATAAGTATTTGGGAAACAGCTCAAAATAAAACGTTCCCTCAGGAACTTGCAATTCAAATCAAACATCTAATCATCAGTCACCATGGACAATATGATTTTGGTAGTCCGAAATTACCAATGACCCTAGAGGCGCTAGTGCTTCACATGATCGATAATCTGGACGCCAAAGTTCATCAGTTTTCACATGCCATGGCCAGCGAAGCTAATCCTGGAGACAATTGGACACCATTTATTCCTTCTCTGGGAAGAAAACTCTATAAGAAAGCCTTACAGAATTAGATGAACCCGTCGTAGACTGGTAATGAGTTTCAAATAGCGCGGGATAAAAAAGCTCCATTTGCCATAATAGTCTGAAGCAATAAATAGGTCCTACTAGAGTCAGCAACCAAAATAAAGCTAGCCATTTGTCTAGCAAAAATAACAACCTTATAAATTGACCTGTGTTCGAAGGGCATTCAAGGGAATCTTCATGGATCCTCAAGATTTGGAAACACTCATTCTGGAGCATATCCGGAAAGAGAATTACCAACCGGTGAAACCCCGCGTGATTTGTAAACAACTACATCTCTCGCCGGATGACCGACATAGAGTTCGTAGGGCTGTCAAAAGTCTCATTCGTCAGGGGCAGGCCAAATTTGGCCCTAAACATCTCGTCATGGTAGCCGATGGCTCAGCAACTACAGTAAAGACACCAACGAATTCTAGTCCCCCGTCGGATTTACGAAATACGGTCGAAGGAACATTTTTTAAAGCCTCGGGGGGATTTGGGTTTGTACGCCCGGAAGGGACACCGGCCTCAGCGGGGCGGGACGCCGATCTTTTCATTCCTGCCCATGAAATTCTGGACGCCTGTCGGGGCGATACGGTTCGAGTCAGACTTGGTTCAGGTGGTCGACGTCGAGGTCGTGAGCAGGGACAACAACGTGCCAGTGTGGTCGAAGTTTTAGAACGAGCCCGTTATCAATTTGTCGGAACTTACCACATACACAATGAACAAGGTTTTGTCCGCGTCGACGGCTCTCATTTTCAACAACCCGTCCCGGTAGGTGACCCCGGCGCTAAGGGAGCTCAACCCGGTCTTAAAGTTGTTATTGAAATGGTCCGGTTCCCGTCAGCCTACGATGACGGTGAAGCAGTGATTACTGATGTATTAGGTGAAAGAGGGGAACCTGGTGTCGATACCAAGATGATCATTGCGGAATTTGGCCTGCGAGTCGAATTTCCGGAAGCCGTGCTCGAAGATGCCCGCCGACAAGCCGAAGCCTTCGATGAGGATGACTTTACCAACCGTGAAGACCTAACACAAACCACCACACTTACTATCGATCCATTCGACGCTCGTGACTTTGACGATGCGATTAGTCTCGAACAAACCAAAAACGGACACTGGATTCTGGGAGTACATATCGCAGATGTCGCTCATTTCGTACCCTCGGGATCACTGCTTGATCAGGAAGCTGCAATTCGAGCCACCAGTGTCTACTTGCCCGACATGGTCATCCCCATGTTGCCGGAGATCATCTCCAACAATCTGGCTAGCCTGCAACCCAATAAGAACCGCTATGCCAAATCCATCTTTATCGAATTTACAGCCGAAGGCATGCCCGTAAATAGTGATGTAAAAAGATCTGTCATTAACAGTGACCACCGCTTCAACTACCAAGAAGTCGATGACTTCTTGGCTAACCGCTCGAAATGGAAAAAACAACTGGACGAAAAGGTTTACTATCTGTTGGATCGGATGCACATGCTAGCCATGATGCTTCGCAAACGCCGCATGGACAACGGATCATTAGAAATCGGTCTACCCGAAGTCAAAATCGATCTTGATAAGAACGGGCGAGTAAGTGGAGCTCATCGTGTCAGTAATACCGAAAGCCATCAAATCATTGAGGAGTTTATGCTGGCCGCGAACCAAGCGGTAGCCACCAAGCTCAATGACTGTGAACTCAAATTCCTGCGTCGGATCCACCCTGATCCCTCTCCCCGAAAATTGTCTAAATTAACTCAGTTTGTAAAAGACATGGGCGTCGAGTCGGAGGAAATCACTAACCGCTTCCAACTCAAGGATATCGTCGCTCAAATCACCGATAAGCCGTATGAACAACCAATACAGCTAGCCATTTTAAAAAGCATGCAAAAGGCTGTTTACGGGCCGGATGAAGAGCGGCATTATGCTCTCAACTTCGAACATTACGCTCATTTCACCTCCCCAATCCGGCGTTATCCAGACCTCACGATCCATCGACTCTGCAATCAGCTCATTGATCAACGCCCCCCCGTCCAGGACTTCCCTAAGCTTGTCGAGTTAGGAAACCACTGTAGCGATCGTGAGCGAAATGCCGAGTCGGCAGAGAAGGAATTGAAGAAGCTTAAACTGCTAAGATACCTACACGATCATGCCGACAGCGAATTCGTGGCTGTCGTAACGGGCGTGGAAAAATTTGGATTGTTTGTACAAGGCGTTAAAGTACCGTTTGAAGGGCTTCTCCCCGTCAATGCTCTCAAGGATGATCACTACACTATGGTCACCGGAGCTCATGCTTTAGTGGGTCATCGAAGCGGCAATGACTTCCGCTTAGGTGACACGCTAGCCGTCAAAGTGCATCATGTTGATATGGATCAACGTGAAGTGGACTTAATGTTCGTCAAAAAGCTAATCTCTGTCGGTGGCCCTCCATTACAGCGGCCCCATGCCGGTGATCGTGGCCGAAGTGGACATCGGAAACGAAAAGGAAATCCTAAAAAGCGGTCTACGCTGCGCGCCATCGCAAACCGCAAAAAAAAGCGAAAGCGAAGACGATAATTGCCCGGATTTGGTTGGGTGTTTTTCTGATATTGGTTATCCTCAATCAGCTTAAGTTCGATACAATGTCTACGAACTTAATATACTTTTCGCCTCCCTTCAGAAATTGGCTCGATTATGGACGACGCCGCATCACAGCCGGAACCTCTTGCAGAAACTGCAACTGCTCTGTTCTCCTGGCACGTTGAACAGGGAGCTCGCATGGTTGATTTTGCTGGCTGGCAAATGCCAATCCAGTACACTTCGATTGTGCAGGAACACGAAGCCACGCGAAATAATGTCACTTTATTTGATGTATCCCATATGGGTCGTCTTCGTTTTAACGGACATGGTGCCGGGATGTTATTAGATCGTCTTCTAACACGCCAAGTTTCTGACATGCCCGTGGGACAAGTACGATATTCACTGATATGCAATCATGATGGCGGTATTCTGGACGACGTACTCGTTTATCATCTGGAGACTCCTAGTGGCACCCGGTACTTCCTGCTAGTGGTCAATGCTTCGAACCGTGACAAAATCTTGAATTGGATTGCAGCCCAGTGGCCGGACGAAGCTGCCGTTGAACTTTGCGACCGCACATTAGAAACGTCGATGCTTGCCATCCAGGGACCTCATGCCATTGCAACTGTTTCTCCGTTGCTGAGCACTAATATTGCCAACCTGAAATATTTTAACGCCAAAGTCACTAATCAAATGAACAAACCCTGTATCGTTAGCCGAACGGGATATACTGGTGAGGATGGGGTGGAATTGATTCTCCGGGAAGATCAAACAATCCATATTTTACAGAACATCCTGGCCTCTGGTCGTCAATTCGGAATCACTCCAGCTGGTCTGGGAGCTCGCGACACTTTGCGGCTTGAAGCCGCGATGCCACTCTATGGTCATGAACTGGATGAAAAGATCACCCCTCTGGAAGCTGGGCTGGCCTTTGCAATTTCGTGGACGAATACGAATGGGGATACTCGCGACTTTATTGGTTGCGAAGCATTGACTGAAATCAAGCACAACGGACAACAACGTCAACGAATAGGACTTCTGATTGACGGAAAGCGAGTAGGTCGTGAAGGCTATGCCGTGCTGGCCAATGGACAGGAAGTTGGTATGATCACCAGCGGAACTTTTTCTCCCACTTTACAAAGGCCGATAGCGATGGCCTACGTGGAGCAGCAGTTCGCTGAGTTGGGGCAAATACTAGAAGTCGACATCCGAGGAACGTCGGTTCCGGCCACAGTCTCCAACTTGCCCTTTTATAAAAGAACAAAATAATGACTTCATTCACATCGCCACTTCAAGGATTAGGATCAAAGCTGTGAACACCGAAGAACTACTTTATTGCGACACTCACGAGTGGGTGTTCGTGTCAGAACAAGATGGTCAAAAGATCGCTACCGTAGGAATATCGGCCTTCGCGGTCGAACAACTGACGGATTTGGTTTACATGGAATTACCATCCGTCGGAGCTGCCGTGACTGCCGGCGAAGAGTTCGGCGAAGTCGAGTCCGTCAAAGCCGTCAGCCCGTTATACAGCCCGGTGACCGGCCAGGTAACCATGGTCAATGACGGCCTGCCCGACAACCTGGATGTGTTGAATACAGATCCGTATAACGCCGGCTGGATTATGAAGGTTGCCATAAGTCAGGATCTTCCAAATAACCTGTTGGATCATGCGGCCTACCAACGTCAATGTGGCGAAGCTAGCTAAACAGCTACGGTCGGCTTTGATTACTCTAACCTTTGTCTCAGGCGAGTCGGTAATATGCCTTATACGTACAATACACCTGCACAGCAGGAAGAAATGCTGCAAGCAATCGGTGCAGACTCGGTTGATCAACTTTTCGATGTGATACCCGACTCGATGAAGCTCGATCGCCCTCTCAATATTCCCCCGGCTTTGGGGGAGCTTGAACTAACTTCACATATGCAGGAACTCGCCCGGCAAAACACCAACATTACAGAGAACACGTGTTTTTTAGGAGCTGGTAGTTACGATCACTTTGTCCCGGCAGTTGTTGATACGCTGGCAGCACGTGGAGAATTCTACACTTCCTATACTCCTTATCAGCCGGAAGTGAGCCAGGGAAACCTACAGGTCATGTTTGAATACCAAACCTTGATTTGTCAGTTAACCGGGATGGATGTTTCCAACGCAAGTCTATACGACGGAGGCTCCGCTGCCGTGGAAGCGATGTTAATGGCTATTAGCATCACCCGTAGAAACTCGAAGATCATTGTCCTAGAGTCTGTCCATCCCGAGTACCGACAAATCATTAAGACCTACTTTGCCACAATTGGAACGAAAGTGGTGACAGTCTCGGATGCAAGTGATCTTCAATCTGTCCTCGATCAATCGACGGCTGCGGTACTCGTTCAGTCACCTAATTTCTTCGGAGGTATAGAAGACATCCAAACGGTTGCCGAGCAAGTGCATGAGGCCGGTGCATTATTGGTATGCAGTATCGACCCAATTAGCTTAGGGTTACTTAAACGCCCCGGGGATGCGGGCGTGGATATTGTTGTAGCGGAGGGCCAGTCGCTTGGTACCCCCCTGCTCTATGGCGGTCCCTATCTTGGAATCATGGCATGCCGAGAGGAATTTGTCAGGCGACTCCCGGGCCGTCTCGCAGGTCAAACGGTCGATGAGGATGGAAAACGCTGTTGGGTACTAACCCTGCAAACCCGTGAACAACATATTCGCCGGGAAAAGGCCACAAGTAATATTTGCACCAACCAAGGGCTATTCGCCTTGCGTGCAGCCATTTATCTTTCCGTCATGGGGCCTACCGGAATGCGGGATGTGGCTACTTTATGCCTGCAAAAAGCACACTATGCTCAGCAGAAACTAACACAACTCGATCGATTCGAGTCTATTGGTGACCAACCGTTCTTTAAGGAGTTTGTTATCCGCGACAAACAGAACGATATCGCAGGCTTATTGAGAAAGGCTGCAGACTTTAATCTCCTTGCCGGAGTTGATCTGGGTAGGTGGTACCCACAACTGGAAGACTGCCTTCTGGTGGCTGTAACCGAAAAGAGAACGATTCATGAGATCGATCAGTTAGTGGAGGTGTTAGGGTCATGAGGAATAAACACGCCACTCAATTGATATTCGAGCTTTCAACAACAGGGCGCAATGGTGTTGTCCTGCCAGAATGCGATGTCCCAACTCGAGATGTCGATCAACTCGTTCCCGCTTCTCTCCTGCAAAGCGACTGTCCCCCACTTCCTGAGGTTACTGAACCGGAGGTTATTCGCCATTTTACAAATTTATCGACACTTAACATGAGTGTTGATACACATTTCTATCCTCTGGGATCCTGTACGATGAAGTACAATCCCAAGCGAAATGAACGTATTGCCGGATGGGATGGATTTGCGCAACTACATCCTTACCAAAGTGAAAGTTCCCTTCAGGGTATGCTCCGGCTACTTAGTGAACTTCAGCAAATGCTAGGGGAAATCAGCGGCCTGCCAGCGGTGTCGCTGCAACCTGCTGCTGGTGCCCATGGGGAATTAGCCGCTTTAATGGTGGCCTCTGCGTTTTTCAAGCAACGAGGCGAGAATCGAACCAAGGTATTAGCACCCGATAGCGCTCATGGGACAAACCCTGCCAGTGCACGTATGGCAGGATTTGATTTTATCACCATTCGCAGTCAGGCTGATGGCAGAGTCGATCTGGAACATTTAAAAGAAAATCTGGGTGATGAGACCGCTGTTTTCATGATCACCAACCCCAGCACGCTGGGGCTGTTTGATGATCAGGTTCAACGCATCGCCGACCTCGTGCATGAGGTTGGGGGATTAATCTATCTCGATGGTGCAAACATGAATGCTATTCTAGGCGTGACGCGTCCGGGAGATTTTGGAGCGGACATGATGCACTATAATCCACACAAAACATTTAGCGGACCTCATGGTGGAGGCGGCCCTGGTGCCGGACCAATTTGTGTAACCGAAACATTACGTCCCTATCTACCAAGTCCAACCGTCTCTTTTTGTAATGAAAGTAAAACGTATTATCTGGACGAAGGTTCGGAGGATTCGATTGGTCGAGTGCGTTCCTTCTTTGGTAATGTTGGCGTCTTAGTACGGGCCTACTGTTACATTAGAACTCATGGACCTGACGGGCTAAAACGTGTTTCTGAAACCGCTGTACTGAACGCTAATTATCTGCTTAGCAGAGTAAAGGAATTTCTAGATATTCCTCATGGTGACCGTTGTATGCATGAATTTGTGGCCAGTGCCGCACCCGTTAAAGAAGCTACCGGCTTGAAGCAACCAGCTATGGACATTGCCAAACGACTGCTCGACTATGGCTTCCATCCTCCTACTGTTTATTTTCCGCTCACGGTTCCTGAAGGACTGATGATGGAACCTACAGAAACGGAAAGTAAACAAACACTGGATGCCTTTGCTGACACGCTGAGAACCATTGTTCAGGAAACCGCCGAAACTCTTCATCATGCTCCGCATACCACAATCATTCGCCGACCAGACGAAGTAATGGCTGCTAGAAAACCGATGGTAAAATGGACAGAGAATGCCGATTAAACCTTAAGTCCATCTTGCTGGTAGAAGATGAACCCACGACCGGCTCGTGGAATATGGCCGTCGACGATGCTTTGCTGGATTCCTCATTACCGCAAGACACTGCCGTCCTTCGTCTCTATCGATGGTCGCCGGCCTGCCTTTCGCTGGGATACTTTCAGTCTTCAAAAGACCGTGAGACTCATCAAGAGTCTATGGCAACAGACTGTGTCAGACGAGCAAGCGGTGGTGGTGCTATCCTGCATGACCAGGAACTGACCTATAGCTTTATCTTTCCCGCAACCAGCCTATCAAGTGCGCAAATTAGTGGAATCTACGATCTATTCCATGATTCCCTGATTAGCGTATTGCAGGAACTAGGTGTACCAGCGGTTAAGTGCATTGCTCCACCAACGGTGGACAGAAACGATCAGCCCTTTCTTTGCTTTTTACGAAGATCGTCAGGAGATGTTTTGCTACATGACGCAAAAATCATTGGGAGTGCTCAGCGTAGGAACAAAACACACGTACTCCAACATGGTAGTATTCTGCTGAGACAATCGGAATTTTCCCCCGAACTACCTGGTATTCTCGAACTTGTTGATGTGGATCTAACATCCCTTTCATGGGTCAAAGATTGGTTAGAGAAACTGACCCTTCTACTTCAGTGCCAACTGACGAAACACTCGCTTTCGCACGATCAACTGAAAGCAGCACACAAAATTGAAATAGACCGATTCCTAAATCCTAATTGGCTTCATAAACGCTAAGCACACCACTACTTCAGGGGGTGTCTAAGTTGACTTCTTTTCATTGCTCTGCTAAGTTTTTAACTGACTCTTATTGTATGCAAATTTACTTTTGCTCTTTTTGAGAAAAACACTGCATAACCAGATCAGGGCGGTCGATTTGAGGTGCTACATCGCACTCCACGGCGGATTTGGGAATATGTTCACAAAGACCAGTTCTTATATTTACTTATGGTGGATGTGAACCAATAATTGTGGTGAGCCGCCTGCCGTATTTGCGACACGATTGAAACTGACACGCCATATTCCGACTCGGACTTTTATTATTTTTCGGTAAGTCAGTTAATTGGTGAGCGATGAAGGCCAAATTAAAAGTACTCAAAGGTCCCAGTGAGGGCAAAGAAATCGCCATTCCCGTTGCCAAGTTTTTCATTGGCCGGGGTGAAGATTGTCATTTGCGCCCAAAAAGTGATGCGATTAGCCGACATCACTGTGCGATTATTGTTGATGATTCTAAGGTTGCAATTAAAGACTTTGGAAGTAAAAACGGAACCTTTGTCAACAATAAACGAATTGAAAATGTAGCGATCCTGAATAACGGCGACCAACTTGTGGTCGGTCCTCTCTCATTTGAACTCGTCCTCGACCACAGCTTAGGTGGAACGAAGAAGCCAAAGGTTCAGAGCGTAGCTGATGTTGCTCAACGAAGTGCTGGCAAAGCTCGGGAAATGGACAGTCAGGATGATGATAGTATTGCGGGCTGGCTTGAGGAGTCATTATTTGTAAACTCGGACATGGATAGTTCCGACACTGTGACTCGCCAATTTGTACTGGAAGATACTGGAAGATTCAATAAACCAGAAGAAGTGGAAGAGGATTCGGAAGAAGCTGAAAATATAGAAGACTCAGCAAAGAGCAAGAAAAATAAGCCGATGAAACTTCCTGAAAGAATCGTAGTTAAGGATGAAGCCGAAGATTCTACAGCAGCTGCCTCTGATATGCTGCGGCGCTACTTTAATCGTTAATCGGCCAATCTTCTTTCGTGGATACCGATTGACATGCCCTAATTCGTCTAGACATCTAGAAAAGTTCGTACAAAGCGACCTTACAACCGGAAATATCCCGTAAACAGTAATCTTTGCTTAAAACGTAAACTTTGTCAAAACCTCCCAGTTTTCCTAACCGGTACATTTTTTCTTGCTTATCTCTCCTGCCTAATAGGAAAGCATGTGGAATCATTTGAGTACCCGCCAGTTAACAGGCTTAGGGCTGGTGGGCAAGAAGCGAATCCTATCAAAAAATCATTCGGGAGAGAATCAAATGAGTTATGTAGAAACAAATGAGCTATCGAACCATAGTGGAACAGCATTGATGGAAGAAACTGTCTTGGAGACAGGGCGTCGACGCAAAATCGATCCAACAACTTGCGAACGAGACTATTCCAATGACGAGCGAGAATTCATGCAAGCTTTAGAAGAGTACAAACGCCAAAGTGGTCGCAACTTCCCAACCTGTAGCGAAATTCTGGAAGTAATCCGAGGACTGGGATACATCAAATAGAGCAAACTACTATTTTTGGGAAACTCCGGACTGGATAAAGAGTATAAGTCAGCCATTATCTCTTGTTCAATCTAAAGTATCGATCAACGGTCGAAGCTAGATGATAATTAGCTTCGGCCTTTTTTCGTCTTAAGGAGAATGAAATCGAGTCTACTGCCCTTGCTGGGAGCTTCGAGCTAGAACAGGGTTCCTCTGAACTATCCTCACACAAGGAGAAAAATAAGATGAAGGAACAGACCAAATGATCTTGTTTGAGCCTACCAAAGTCGGTAATCTTCCACTCCACCTACACTCGTGGAGGTAGTTCCAAGGCCTTCTCCGGAACGGAAGACGGATAGGTTTGAAGAGGTTGTCCAAATGAATTACTCCAATACAAATAATTCAAATGCGAACGATGCCTTAGCTTTGCTCGTACAAAGATCATATCTTTGGGTGACGATGCTGGCGTCATTATGCCTCTCTGGTTGTGGCATCACCGCCAACGGATGGAATTCCGAGGGTGTGCAACTATACAAAGCCGGGCACTTCCCGGAAGCAATTCAACGCTTCCAATATGCGTTAGGCACCGATGATAACAATGCCGATGCTTATTACAATCTGGCAGTCACTTATCATCAAATGGGGCTTAAAAGTAATGATCAGGGCTTCCTAAAAGAATCCGAAGCTCTCTATAACCGCTGCCTTGATTTCGATGAAAATCACACTGACTCTCACCGAGGCCTGGCGGTGTTGCTTGCCCAAACTGCCCGTAAAGACAAAGCTGTTTCCCTGTTAAACAACTGGTCGCAAGACAAACCACATTTATCTGCTCCAAGAGTTGAACTGGCCAGGCTTCATCAGGAACTCGGAGACACACCAGCGGCTCGTCTTCATTTAGAGAAGGCCTGTACGATCGACAAAAACGACGCCCGAGCCTGGAAAGCACTAGCCGCTCTAAATGAGTCCGAAGGACGCACAGAAGTCGCCTTGGCTCAATACCAACGCTCTTATTTGCTCGATAATCAACAATCTCAGCTCCCGACTCGAATTGCTTCTCTCAATCAGCAAATCCGTACGGGTGTTACTTCTCCAAACGGGAATTCTGACACACGAGTTGCAGATGACAAGCTCTCTCGTGGTCGATATTAACCCCCCCCCTTAATAACTGCCATTGTCTCGGGTGTATACATAGTCACGGATTGGGCCTAAAATCGCGGTTTAGCCGATAGGTTTTCTTCGCTAACCATAAGCATTCAAACCATGACAACCGCAGACCGCACGTATAATTTCAGCGCCGGCCCAGCTACAATTCCTCTTAAAGTACTTCAGCAAATCCAACAGGAGCTCCTGAACTTTAAGGGCTGTGGTGCCAGTATCATGGAAATCAGTCACCGCAGTGCAACTTTTATCGAAGTGCTCGACTCTGCACGTGCTGGCATCAAGCAGCTATTGGAAATTGATGACTCACACGAAGTCCTCTTTCTTCAAGGCGGAAGCCGCTTGCAGTTCTCCATGATTCCCATGAATCTACTAAGAAGTGCTGAAGATCGTGCTGCTTACATCGTTTCAGGTACGTGGAGCCAGAAGGCATACGATGAAGCTTCAGGAGCCGGTAATATCGATCTTGCCTGGAGTGGGAAAATGTCCAACTTTAACACCCTTCCTGCATCCTCCGACCTATCCCTTTCAGACGACCCTGCATTTTTATACTACGCCTCAAATGAGACAATTCACGGAGTCCAATTTAAAGAACCGCCGGAAGCAAACAATACTGCTTTGGTTTGCGATGCTTCTTCCGACTTCCTGTCTCGCCCAATCGATATGCAACGTCACGGAATCGTCTACGCCTGTGCTCAAAAGAATGCCGGACCTGCTGGCGTCACCATCGTAGTCATCCGTAAAGACCTACTCGATCGAAGCAAAGCCAACCTGCCTGGCTATCTCAACTTCAAAACTCATGTTGAACAAAACTCGATGTTCAACACGCCACCAACATTCGGAATCTATGTCATCGATTTGATCTGCCAATGGCTGATTAATGATATGGGCGGACTGAAGCAAATAGCTGAATATAATCTCACAAAAGCCAACCTCATTTATGAAATAATCGATCAATGCAGTGACATGTATCGGGGGCACGCTGAACATGAACATCGTTCAAAGATGAACATCTCATTCAATCTTACCAGCGACGAATTGACCGCCAAATTCCTCCGTGAAGCCGGCCAACAAGGACTAAACAGTCTCAAAGGCCATCGTAGTGTCGGCGGTATTCGTGCTTCCATCTATAATGCGATGTCGCAAGAAGGCGTTCTGGCTCTTCGCGATTTCATGAAGTCATTCTATACTCAGAATAGCTAATTCATGGAACGCAGGTCTTTGGTAGTTATCTCCAGCAACACCCCTTCATTCAACTTATTTCCCAATAAAGCCAATGCCTAAAATCATCGTCCTCGACAATATCGCTCAGGAAGGGCTCTACTTTTTAGAGCAGTCAAAAAATATCGAATACGTTGTTCGGACCGGCCTAAAAGGTAAAGAGCTTAAGACGGCGTTACAAGAGGCCGACGGAGCAATCTGTCGTAGTGGCGTTACCCTCTCAGAAGATGTATTGACCGGTAATACGCGTTTAAAAGTCATTGTTCGTGCGGGGGTAGGAACAGATAACATCGATAAATCAGCGGCTACTCGTCAGGGAATCATCGTCATGAATACCCCGACAGGTAACACCTACAGTACTGCCGAACATGCTATGACGCTGATGCTGGCATTAAGCCGCAATGTTGCTCCCGCATTTCAAAGTCTGCGAGAAGGACGCTGGGATCGTAAAGCTTATATGGGATCGCAGCTTTCCGGTAAAACCTTAGCGGTCGTCGGGTTGGGCCGTATCGGTCAGGAGGTTGCAAAACGAGCTCAGGCATTTCAAATGAATCTTCTGGGATTTGATCCGTTCCTAACTGCTGAGCAAGCGAGCAAACTTGGAATCCAACTTTGTGACACCGTCGACGAGATGCTACCGCTTGTTGATTACCTCACAGTACATACCCCTCTAACACCTCAGACCAAAGGCCTGATTGGTGTCGAGCAACTGTCGTTGTTAAAACCCGGTGCCCGACTAATTAACTGCGCCCGAGGAGGAATCTACGACGAAGCAGCTCTGGCACAGGGACTAGATGAAGGTATTTTGGCTGGAGTTGCACTCGACGTATTTGAAACCGAACCCTGTACTGACAGCCCGCTGTTCCAAAAGGATGGAGTCATTTGTACTCCCCACCTGGGTGCTTCCACAGAAGAAGCTCAGACGCAGGTTGCGATTGAGGCCGTGGAACTAGCGGTCAACTTTCTAACGACCGGTGCTGTCAGACATGCCGTGAATGTGGCGGCCGTTGATCCAAAAACACTTGAAGCTCTCGCGGGTTATTTGGAATTGTCCTACCGCATGGGTATCTTCCTCGACCAGTGGGATGAAGGCGGCGTTCAATCTGTCAAAATTGAGTACCGCGGTCATGTTGCAGATGAAGATACCAAGCTACTCACAGCCTCTCTTTGTGCCGGTTTATTGAAAGAAGCATTGGAAGACTCAGTCAATATTGTTAACTCTCAGGTACTCCTCAAAGAACGAGGTATCGAAGTTAGTGAATTCCATTCGAGCGAGATGGCGGCATTTGCCTCTTCCATGACGGTGACGCTAACAACGGACAGGGGGGAATACACTGCTGGAGGTACAGTCTTCGGCAACAATATGCCGCGGCTTATCCGCCTAGATGACATGCGACTCGAGTCTTATCTGGACGGAAACATGTTGATATTCGTACATGATGACCTGCCTGGCATTATTGGTAATATGGGTACGTCCCTTGGCACTCACAAAATCAATATCGCTCAAATGTCAGTCGGTCGCCCCATAGAAGCTCAGCCTGGCGGTCACGCTATCGGAGTACTAAATCTTGACAGTATCCCGACGGCTAAAGCGATGGCGGATCTGGCGTCTCAACAAGGGATTAAATCGGTTAAGAGTATCGAATTGCCTTCTGCAGGCGAAAAACCACCCTGGATATAAACCTCGTCATATCTGTCGCGTTACCTCGGCTGAACTGGGCGAAACCCGGCTGTCACAGCCCGAAACCCCTCGTAGTTTGGAAAGGCTCTTTCCAAACCCAGTGCAGTGACGCTTTGATAAGCTTTGTCGTTCATAGCACACAAAGCCAATTGACCAGCGCGTTGTTCCAGCTTGTCTTTCAACAGGATAAGTTGACGCATCAATTTGGCCGGAAGATAAAGCATTGACTCGAGGTTCACAATAACACGATTGAAAAACGAACGCCGAATGAGAGAATCAATCAACTCAGCTAAGTTAACCGGAGTTTGGGCAATGTTCGTAACAGGCGTGCTCAAAGTCAAACACAGCCAGTCACCTTCATGATAAGAATGCACTGTCCAGCCTGGTGAAATTTCCTGCATCACATTCTCTGAGTCTGGTGTCTAATACGGTATTCAAGAAAACTTACCGAAATACTATTAAAAACTATCACATGCCGTCAATGCAGAGTTTTCTGTGTCCACGACGAACGCGAATCGGTGGTTCCAAGTCGCGAGAGTCGCGGATATGATAACGGGTTAAGCCTCTTTGTTTGCATTCTGCAGCAGGGAGCCAACTCAACGTTTCAAATGAACCGCCTTCGACGAAATACCTATGAAGACCGACGAAATACGCGAAAAGTATCTTAGTTTCTATGAAACCAAAGGGCATACCCGCTGTGAAAGTGACGTCTTGGTTCCCACCTGGGACCCCTCCGTACTCTTCACTCCTGCTGGAATGAATCCGTTCAAAGATCACTTTTTAGGCAAAGTGAAACTCGATTTCACACGAGCGACAAGTAGTCAGAAATGCCTACGAACAGGTGATATCGATAATGTAGGTCGCACTTCATATCACCATACCTTCTTCGAAATGCTGGGGAATTTCAGTTTCGGCGACTACTTCAAAAGAGAAGCAATCAGCTGGGCCTGGGAATTTCTTACGGATTCCAAATGGCTGGGCTTAGATGCCGATCGCTTAAATGTAACAGTTTATCTCGATGATGATGAAGCAGCCAACATATGGCATGATGAAATCGGCCTCCCAACCGGTCGAATTACACGCCTTGGCGAAGACGATAACTTCTGGCCGGCCGGCGCCCCTTCCGGTGGACCAGATGGCGTCTGTGGTCCCTGTTCTGAAATCTTTTATCTGGATCCCAAAGGGGAAGAAGTTGAAATCTGGAATCTCGTATTCACTCAATTCAATCGAATTGGAAATCCTCCTGACAACCTTCACCCGTTACCAAGCAGAAACATTGATACGGGTATGGGGCTAGAGCGAATCGCTTCCGTCATACAGGGACAGGATACTAATTATCACATTGATATTCTCCGCCCCATCGTGGAAGCCGTCGGGGAAATCGTCGGCGTCAAGTATATCCCTGATGATAATAGTGGACGTCGCCTCCGTCGTATTTGTGATCATATACGCGCTTGTACCTTTGCCGTACATGAAAACGTTTATCCGGGACCAAACAAAGAAAAATATGTAATTCGGCGTTTGCTACGCCGAGCGGTATTAGACGGACATCAAATGGGAATGCGGGAGCCATTTCTATATCAACTCGTCTCAGCCGTGACTGAGCAAATGAAGGCTGGATACCCAGACATCTGTGAAACGTCTGATCGCGTGGAAAGTGTCATCAAGCAGGAAGAAAATGCCTTTCTAGCAACCCTCGACGATGGCCTGGCTCGTATTGACGCCGCTTTTAGCGAACTGAAATCATCCGGACAACTTCAGATCCCCGGTGCCACCGCCGCAGATCTCTATCAAACATACGGCGTTCCTCCCGAACTTGTCGAATCAATGGCAACCGATCTGGAACTAGGTTTTGATTGGGATGGATTTAAGCAGGCGATGGAACAACACGGCCTCGAGTCCGGTAAGAACCAGTTTGAGCTTTTTAAAACCGGTCCTGTCGAAGGGCTCAAAGAGACTCTCAAAGAAACCAAATTCCTTGGTTATGATCAAACCCAGACTGCGGCTGAAATCAAAGGGATCATCATCCGAGGCGACGACGGAGACGATCTCCAAACCGAATCTCACGATGTTAGTAACAGTAAGTTGATTGTAGTAACCGATGTAACCGCATTTTATGGCGAATCCGGTGGCCAGGTTGGAGACTCAGGGAAAATTGAAACCGACAACGCGTCTTTCATTGTTGAAGATACTCAAAAGGACGGGGACCTGTTTCTTCATTACGGTTACCTGGCTGCTGGTACACTTTCTCAGGGAGAAATGGCTCAAACCAAAATTGACACCGAACGCCGCGATGGCATACGTCGTGCTCATTCTGCAACTCACATACTACATCATGCGTTGCAAAATACCCTCGGCTCACATGCGCAGCAACAGGGATCTAAAGTGGACGAGGATTGGTTGCGGTTCGACTTTACCAATATGGAGCCTGTATCTGACGAACAACTCCTCAGTATCGAATCTCAGGTACAGCAGTTGGTAAGTTCCCAACAGCCCATTAAATGGGAAACACTTCCGCTAGCTGAGGCTCGCGCTCAGGGAGCCATGATGCTATTCGGTGAGAAGTACCCAGACCCCGTGCGTATGGTCTCCATCGGTGACTTCTCAAAAGAACTATGTGGTGGTACGCACTTAACGGCTACAGATCATGTGGGTAGTTTCCAAATCATATCCGAAGAAGGGGTTGCTGCCGGAACTAGACGAATCATTGCTCTCACTGGAGCTAAAGCTGCCGAATATATGGCGCACATGGAAATACTCTACAAGGAGGCTGCCAACAAACTTTCAGCATCCCAGGGGCTACTTACCGACTCTGTTGAACTATTGACCGGACGCATCCGTGAACTGAAGAAACATCTGTCCAGTGGGAATACAAATGCCGATGTGTCTGCAGAGCCAACGCAAGGTGAGCCGGCAACACTAACATACGTTAAACAGCGAACTCAGATACGAAAGGCGGCACGGCAACTCAATGTTGCCAGCAGCGATTTGTTAGAACGAATCGATGCACTCTTAGCCGAACAAGACAAACTTACCGAACAGCTCAAACAATTGAAGTCTGCGGGAGATGTTTCCGCCGATGCCTTGTTGGAAAGTGCTATAGAAATCAAGAATGCAAAGGTTGTCATCGCTGAAGCCAAAGGTGCCAATCCAGGTCTGATGCGGCAACTCATTGACCAGATTCGCAAGAAGGTTGAGCCATCTGCAATACTACTATTAGCCGCCCAGAGTGAGGACAAGGTTGTCCTCGTCGCCGGAATCAGCCATGCCCTAGTGGGCCAAGGAGCCAATGCCGGTAACTGGGTCCGAGAAGTAGCACCTGTCGTTGGGGGCGGTGGTGGTGGTAAACCGGATATGGCTCAAGCTGGTGGTAAAGATGCCAGCCAAATCCCAGCAGCTATCGAAAAGGCTACAATGGTAATCACCGAAATGCTTTCCTAATTGACGGTAATATAACTCAACAAAAGCAACGCCCGCCCGGAATCAATTCCAGGCGGGCGTTGCTATCAAATCTGCGCGATTGTCTTCGCAATTCATCCCTTACAGCAGCCCTTTAAGTGCTTCCAGTGCTGCATCGTAATTAGGTTCTTCCGTCGCTTCTCCTACGACTTCAGCATATTGAACTGTGCCTACCGCATCGACGACGAACGCTCCTCGTGCCAACAGTTTGAGCTCTTCAATCAGCATTCCCCAATTGTTTCCGAAAGAACGATCCTGGTAATCACTAACTACGTGCAAGTTCTCAACACCTTCAGCTCCACACCAACGATTTTGGGCGAAGGGTAAGTCAAGAGAAATGGTCACTGCGTTCACAGCATCACCAAGTGCGGCTACTTCTTCATTGAACTTCTTCGTTTGAGTTTGGCAAACGCCTGTATCAATCGATGGAATCACACTGATCAGACTGGGCTTCCCCTGGAGGCATTCGTTGCTCAAAGTCTGGAAACCATCTTTGAAGTAATGTGCTGTAAAGGCAGGTGCGGGCTGTCCAACAGCAACAGCTTCGCCAGCCAGTGTCATGGGGTTACCCTTGAAAGTAATGGCACCGCTTCGTGACATGATAATAAGTCCTCGTACTTAGAATACTGATGAATTAAAAGATTGTTTACTGTCTGGTAGTATACGCTTGTTCCGAGGCAAGCAGTAGTAGTGGGTAAAGATTGGACAAGAAAGCGATCACAACGCTTACGCCAATATTGACAAGTAATGCGTCTACACCTCAATTCGATTTAAGGTATAGACGCTCTCGTTTAGAAACATCACTAGCAATCAAATTACTGCCAAGGCCTGTCATTAACGCGACGAAATCGGAGAACTAGCTATTCTCCTGCTTCTCCTCTTCTGACGGCTCTGCTGGTTTCGCGACATCGTCATCCAGTCCCATTCCTCCGGCGGAAAGGATCAAGGGACGGAGCTCTGTAGCGACGTCTTTATTCTCCGTGAGGAAAGCTCGAGCCTTTTCTTTACCCTGTCCCAGGTATACATCTCCGTATTTGAACCAAGAGCCACTACGTGTCAGTACTCCGTGCTTCACTCCCAAGTCAAGTAAGTCACCTTCATAGCTGATGCCATGCGTATGCATCATATCGAACTCGGCGATACGGAAAGGAGGTGCAACTTTGTTTTTTACAACCTTCGCCCTAACTCGCTGACCAACCACCTGATCACCATCTTTGAGCTGAGCGATTCTGCGAACATCAATCCGGCAGGAACTATAAAATTTCAGAGCACGACCACCGGGAGTTGTCTCCGGACTTCCAAACATGACACCAATTTTCTCTCGAATCTGGTTAATGAAGATCACGACGGTCTTACTTTTTGCAATCGCACCGGTAAGTTTTCGCATAGCCTGACTCATCAGGCGAGCCTGAAGACCAACATGACTATCACCAATTTCGCCTTCAAGCTCTTTGCGAGGGACTAAAGCAGCGACCGAGTCAATAATGATGACGTCGACCGCATTGGATTTCACCAACATCTCGGTAATTTGCATGGCCTCTTCACCATTATTTGGCTGACTGACCAGCAATGTATCTAACTCCACTCCCAGCTTTTTGCCCCAACTCGGATCAAAAGCATGTTCAGCATCAATAATCGCCGCGATCCCATCACCTTTTTGAGCCTGAGCTGCAATGTGTAATGCCAATGTTGTTTTACCACTGGATTCCGGACCGTAAATTTCGATGATCCGACCACGAGGTACACCCTGTCCTCCAAGAGCCATATCTAAGGACAAACTGCCAGTATTAATCCCCTCTATTTTATGCCGCTGTTCAGTACCCAGAGGCATAATTGCTCCTTCACCAAACTGTTTTTCAATCTGTTGAAGGGTTGTTTTCAAATGAGCATTACCAGCCATCAAAGTATCAGCCTTAGCTGACGCACCTGATTTCCTACCTTTAGCACTCTTCGACTTTGCTGTCGTTGCTTTCTTCTTTGCCATATTTTTTGTCGATTCCTTCTTTACAGCAACCATTACTGCACTCCTTTATCGATAACTAGCTATTGTGTTTCAACTGCAATCACATATTTTTCCGACAGTGTAATGTCAAATCACCCTAAAAAGATCTTCCACGCCGAGATAGTGTACAAACAGCCACATGGTGAACACTTATACACTATATCGACATTGGCTTGCAACAACAAGAGTCTTTTACCACTCTGTAGTTGCCTTTTTTCCTACTCGCTTCCAAATGAACATGACGCTTAATAAAAGCAACATTTGATTGCCCCCCTGTAAGAATAGTAATCCCGCCGAGCTAATACATTTGCCCGACGACTGTCGTGTTACCGTGAGAGTCAACAACTCAAAGCTTTAACTGGGGGAGCTTTGAAGCGTCTCTTTCGGCGACACAATAACTATCGCAAGCGGTTGTGACACATCTGGTCACACTGACAAAAAAAATAAGAAAAATCTGGAAATGCTCTTTCCAGATTTTTAATACTGCCTTGGGTTGCATGAAGCTTGTCGAGTCGCTTCCTGGCGTTCTCTAGTGTTGCGTATCAGGATCATTCACGCAAATCGTAGCAGGCAATCCCTTTTTTCAGACGGACAAACATAAATCCATCGGCAATCGCCGGCGTCGTACAAACCAATGGGCCATTACTAAACTCCCGGCGAAGGACCACCTCCGCTTCGATCTGACCCTCAGCTGTCTTTTCAAGTTCATCGATTCCCAATAATCTTCTAAATGCTTTTTCATCGGCGAGTAGCCCCTCTCGGTTGATCTTGGCCTGCATGAAGGGCTTGTACTTCGGTCCCGCCTCAAAGGCCAGGAGACCATCAAAAGCATAGAACACTTTCTCATCGGCCGAGATCAATGAGGTATATCGTGGCCGATTCAAATCGAGCATGGTTTGCCACTTCGGTTTTCCAGTTTCCAAATCAACACAGGCCAAACGACGGTCACCCTGAACAAAAACCAAATCGTTCACCGCAACAGGGCTCGATCCCGAATCAGCCGCTCCGTTAAATCGCCATAATTCATCCGGTGTCGTCTCACTTAAAACATAACAAGCCAAACCTGACTTTCGACTCTGCCCGTAAACAAGTAGCTTGTCACCGACGAGGATAGGAGTCGCATTTCCGGCTCCGGACTCCAGTTCCCAAACTAATGTCCCTGACTTCAAGTCCAGACACACCGTCATACCACCGGCGACATTGCAAATAACACGAGCTCCAGCATCTGCATGCCAGATAACCGGACTGCAATGAATATTCTTCTTCGTTTCTACTTTGTATTCCCAAACAACCTCCCCTGAATTCACATCCAAAGCATAAAGCCCACCACACAATACAATCGCCAATTCCTGTTCGACAGCAAAAGAAGACTGCAGATATTGATCCCGAAAATCCCCCGGGATCTTTGTTGTCCATAAAGTCTCACCGGTTTGAGCATCCACGGCACGGGCTGTCCTGCCGGCGCTGAGTACAAACAACTTATCGCCCATGACTGTTGGTGATCCGGACTGAGCAAATCTCGTATAAACACTCGAGTACTCATTAGCCCAATTCAACTTCCCATTTTTTCGATCAAGGCAGTAGATAAACTCGTCGAACCTAAACCCTTTAGCCCGAGTTTCCTGTTCATTCCGTCGATTAACTTCATATTCAGCGTATTCCTCCTCGTTCATCCCGACTCGCTTCTCAGGAGGCAAATATGGGAACTTAAGAGGCGGCAACTTTTTAACGCTCGTTAAGGCTTCCTTTTTGTGTGTATACAAATAAACCGAATCACCACTTACCACAGGACTCGACCATCCACTCGCTGCAGCTGTAGGCAAATCATCCTCACTCACATACCAGACAGGCTTAAGTCCCTTCGTTGGCAAAGCATTTACCAGTGTAGGACTTTCGGGGTCGACGCCGCTACGCTGCCCACCTCGCCATTGATTCCAGTCCGCACTTTGCGCAAAGGAGGAACTGAAAACACCCAAAAACAGGAGTAACACACGCGTTGTTTTGAGAATAAGTGAAGCTGATACCATTCTGTTAAGTCCTACCCAGTAGTGATAACCTAAGTCTAAGAATATAATGCGACGATTAGTTCAATCTGATTTCATTATGAATTGAAGGAGCAGTTATGTCACTGCTTGTTGTTGGTTCGATCGCTTTTGACAGTGTCGAAACCCCTACAGACCGACGTGATAACGTAATTGGCGGGTCCGCCACTTACTTCTCCTATGCAGCCAGCTATTTCACGCCGGTCAATCTCGTAGGCGTTGTTGGTGAAGACTGGCCAGCGGAGCACACTGCCCTTCTCGAATCACGCAATATCAACACAGAGGGTCTGGAGATCAAAGCGGGTGAAAAAACCTTTTCCTGGAAGGGAAAATATCTCCCCAACATGAACGACCGTGAAACGCTGGAAGTTAATCTCAACGTATTTGAAACCTTCAGCCCAGTGCTTCCTGAAAGCTATAAAGATACGCCGTTTGTATTTCTGGCCAATGGAGCTCCAACCGTCCAAAGACAGGTCCTCGAGCAGGTACGTAAGCCAAAACTTGTTGTAGCCGATACGATGGACCTTTGGATCAACATCCAGAAGGACGATTTGCTTGAGCTTATCAAACAAATCGACGGACTTGTACTCAATGACAGTGAAGCCAAGTTACTGACCGGCGAAGAAAATCTTGTCAAAGCCGGAAAGGCAGTACTCGAATTGGGAGCCAAATTCTGTGTTCTCAAAAAAGGGGAACACGGAGCAATGTATTTTGGCGAAGATGATTGCTACGTTCTTCCTGCCTTCCCAACCGATCAGGTTCTTGACCCGACCGGAGCTGGAGACAGTTTCGCCGGCGGAATGATGGGCTACCTTGCGAGTCAGGATGCAACCGATCCGGCAAGTATCAAGCGAGCTCTGGTGTATGGCACGCTTGTTGCAAGCTTCAATGTCGAAGACTTCAGTCTCGAACGCATGAAACAAATTGAACGCGAAGCACTAGAGCAACGTTTTTTACAATACCAACAAATGCTGACTATTCATTAAAAAAAATTCAACCATCATCATCTCGTGAAACCTCTTCGTACGTTTATCGCTGTAAATGTCTCTCAGGAAACCTGCCGGGTCGCTGGTCGCCTGCTTAAGCAATTAGGGGCCATCGACGACGGTGTCAAAACCATACAAAACCAAAACCTACACATTACGCTAAAGTTTCTCGGCGAAGTGCTCGTCGAAGACACTCCAGCCATATGCTCTGCGGTTGAAAAAGCGTGTGAATCATTCAAAGATTTTGATTTGGTTAACGGGGGACTCGGAGCCTTCCCGAATCAGGAGCGCCCACGCACACTCTGGATGGGAGTGGAACAAGGTGTTGACGAAATTCGCGAATTACAGGCTGCCATCGATCACCACACGCAACAACTTGGTTATTCGGGAGAAAACCGACTCTTCGTCCCTCACTTGACACTAGCTCGCATCCGTAATTTCCAGGGCGACTTTGAAAGACTGCAGGAACTTTTCGATTTATATAGTCCAGGACCGTTAACCACGACCCACGTCACCGAAGTTCTCACCTACGCCAGCTTTACAGACCGCGGAGTTCCGACTTACGAAGTCCTCGGCCGCTGTAAATTATAGGAAGAAACAGGTGGCCAACTTCTCGCAGATGCATCAACTGCTTTCTAAGCAGCTCGTTGCTTTTCGGCGTGTTTCCTTTTGAGTCGGTTAAGTTTCTTTCGCATTGTTTTCAACTGTTTACGACTCATTTTGGTTAGGTCATATTGTTCCCAAAATGCCTCTTCATCAAATGGTTCATGCTCAACCTTGTCTTCTTTGGGAGGAATGAGAAGTGTGTTCTGCGTAGAATCATCGACCGGCGTTTCGTAGACCGTCGATTCATTTGATTGGATGGAACCATTCTCTTGATGAGCGTAGGAAGTGTAGATCACTTCTTCCTCTTGCTGCAGTTGCTCAGCCACTTCAGACTCATCCTGATATAACTCGTCCTCCTCGTAATCCTGTTCAGTTTCTTCGCAGACCACTTCTTCGTCTATTGCATCAGGTTCGTCATCGAGTTCGTCAAAGTCCTCTTCAGCGTATTCGTCGTATTCCTCTTCAGTTTCGACTAACTCGTCATCGCCAAGATCATCCCAGTCGTCCCACTCGGCACCCAGCTCAACAGCTGATTCCTGCTGACGATCTTCCGTACCTGTAATTTCGGGGACTACCTGATTTACAACCGCTTGGTTGGATTGGGCTAGTTGAGAAACATTTACTCTACCTTGCTGGGCGTTCAGATAAACCTTACGCGCATTCAACCATGTCATTAACGACACGATTAATGTAGCACTCATCGCTAAGGACGACTTAGCCACATCGGTGGTCAAAGCGGATTCACCGATAAGACTACCCATTCGTGAACAACCTGCGGCAATCATCACCATCATGGCCACGGCCAACATCATGAGCATGGCTGGACGAGACTTAAATTCAATCAGCAGAAGAATAGAAAAATACATCACTCCCAATGAGACCATCATCATCCACCAAGTGGATGCTTCATTCCAGGGACTCGACATTTCAAATTGAGCCAATGGCACGCTGAGAATTTGATGCCCGCCAGTGGCCACTTCAAAGCTCAGAAAACCACTGAAGGCTGCCAGATACAGCCAAAGACGATAACGTCCTTTGTAATCGTCTGCTTTATGTCGTCTTAATAAATAAACAAATACAGCCCCAAGACTTAATATCAGCAACATGACGCTCATGGACCAGCTGGCAAGGTTGCCAGGTCCCGCGATTTCAAACAAGTGTTTTGGAAATTCCGCCGACTCTAAAGTTCGAGTATGGATATGTGCTTGCTGACACAAATAGATACTAATTACACCCAGTAGCAACATGGCCAGATAAGCCCATAGACTTTTAGGAATCAGATCGGTCAGTCTCGGTTGATTCTCCAACATGGCACGATCAAAGTACGCGCGCACGCCGTCATGCCCTGCCTGTTGGCCGACGAATTCATGCAATTGCTTCTTTGCTTTTTTAGCCTTTAGTGCCACTAGTCAGATCTATCCCTGAATCCGGTTCTATTGAATTCTCTCAGATGCGCAGCAGCCCACGCACGGCCCACTATAATCTTCGGCACAAAAACCATCGGAAATAAAGCAAATCAGGGTTGGTTCCTAGAGATGTAACGGAATTAATCGAAGGTAACTACGGGGCTTCAAGCAGTCGCCTCCCATCAGTTGTCAAAGTACTGCGTCAAGAATCCACAGGACTGAAATACCAGACTGATGCAGATATTTGTTAGATGAATTCTCATGGATCGGCTCGCGATCCAGTCGCTTCACAGCACTGACATCCTTCCACCCTTATATGTCGTTGTCAGAACCCTTTTTTTGGGGTATCTTCGAGTATTAATAATGAAATCAAAAAAAATGTCCGGTTCTGTATCAAGGCATCCGGCTAACTCAGATTTCACTATCTCTAATACTCCCTGTTGTTAATCACTGTTTTAGTTCAGAAAGAAACAAATGGCATACGAACTACCTGAATTACCTTACGCTTATGATGCACTCGAGCCACACATCGATGCTCGCACTATGGAAATCCACCACAGCAAACACCATGCTGGATACGTTGCAAAAGTGAATGCTGCGATTGACGGCTCTGAATTGGAAGGTAAATCAGTCGAAGATCTAGTTTCTGATTTAGCTGGTGTTCCTGAAGATAAACGCGGAGCTGTACAAAACAATGGTGGCGGTCACGCAAATCATTCACTTTTTTGGTCTGTTCTTTGCCCTAACGGGGGTGGCGAACCATCTGGTGATCTGGCGGAAGCCATTAACGGTGCTTTCGGTAGCCTGGATAGTCTGAAAGAACAGTTCTCAGCTGCAGCGGCCACTCGCTTCGGCAGCGGATGGGCCTGGCTCAGCGTCGACAATGGTCAATTAGTAGTTGAAAGTACTCCTAATCAGGACAGCCCATTAATGGCTGGCCGTACACCTATCCTCGGACTGGACGTTTGGGAACATGCTTACTACCTGAACTACCAGAACCGACGTCCTGACTACGTAGCCGCTTTCTGGAATGTCATCAATTGGGACGAAGTTGCTCGACGATACGCGGCTGCAATTGCCTAGTTAGCACGTACCTAGTCATGTCGTGGTCTGACAAAGACCCAAACACCAAAAGCTTCATCAGAGTCCTGCTCTGGTGAAGCTTTTTTCTTTTTCAAATCATCTGTTAATTCGTCATGAATTCTACAAACCCATATTGACCCAATTTGATCTCAAAAGATACTATTGCCCGACGCTCAAAAGAATCCCCTTCTCATGTACCGGCCTATCTTAGGAAGAAATTCTAAGAAAGACCGGCCGGTGCAGTGATTCACGGCTTTCTCCAAGCGACAAATAATTATGGTTTTGAAAGGAATAAACAATGACATCCTCAAATCGACGATGGTTTCCCGTCCTCGCAGTAATCTGTGCATCTTCTGTCTGCCTGACAGGGTGTAAATCTTTTAGCTGGAGCAAACTGCCCGGCATGAGTTACTTTGCCAGTGATGACAAGCATGAACAGTCATACTATGGTACTCAGGACACACCCTCGAACGACTATAACGCTTCCACCGTGGATTACTCTCAGCGTTATGGTAACACCGGCAATACAAACGCTCAAAACACCTACGGGCAACAGTATGAGTCAACCAATGTTGGCAATACCAACTACCTAACCAACCAACCTGGCCAGCAAGCTCTGGGACAAACCCAGCCACCGCAGCAACCGTTATACGGCCAGCAACAGTACGGTAACCAAGCCGCTACTTATCCAGCCCAAGCTCAGCAACAGTACCAACCACAAGGCCAGAAATTCAATGCTGTCGGACAAAACCAAAACGTCCCAACGGCAGGTACGTTACAGGAGACCGCTGGCAACTACAACGGTGGCGGCTTCTACAATCCCAATGCTAACGTTGGATCGTATCAGCCAAACCAAGCTTCAGGATCTCCTAATGTTCCAACCTACGGTGCCACAGGAACAGAACAAACGCAAGGAGCAGCCGCTTACGTTTCGGGAACTCCCGCGAATACACAATTCGACGGCGGCAATTATCAACCAGCCAGTAATACAACCGCTCCGATGCCAGCTTACCGACCTGGTAGCACTGGTGGTACAAACGGTTATTACACACCCAATGGAGGCAACTTCAACGGTCAGTAATCGGAAGAGCAGAACTGGCCCCCAACTGCAGTTGCAGTTCCCTTTCAAAACCAAAGACGGCTTTAGGTGTTGTTGCCTAAAGCCGTCTTTTTCGTCATGGACCACGGTGTGTTGTGCCATCGCACTGGCACAGATAAACTGACGAGTAACTAAGTTTAAGTTCCTCGGTGGAACACCCAGTTTAAGCAGGAGAGAAAGTATGGCATTCAGCCTTGAAGGTCACGTGGCAATTGTGACCGGTAACAGTAGCGGACTCGGCAAGGAGATCGGTATGGCACTCGGACAAGCCGGCGCCAAAGTCCCCGTTAACTTTTGCTATAACGAAGCACGAGCGCAAAATACACTCGAAGAATACAAAGCTGCGGGCATCGAAACCTGCCTCATTCAGGCAAGTGCAATTACCGACGAAGGAATCGACAAGCTTTTCTCCGAAACAGAAAGGCAACTTGGCAATCCTGACATTCTTGTCCCAAATGCCACTTGCGATCAGCCTCATAAGCCAATCGACCAATACGACTGGGCATTCTATCAGGACATGATCGACTTTTTTATAAAAAGCCCTTTTCTGATGACGCAACGCGGTATGGCACATATGAAGCAACAAGGCTGGGGACGTATTGTCAATATCGTAAGTGAAGTCTATCACCGTAGCGTTGGTGACTTCAGTGCATACGTCGCTGCTAAAGGTGGGCAGATCGGTTGGACTCGTAGTATGGCCACGGAATTTGCCGATGCGGGCATTACCGTCAACATGATCGCCCCTGGCTGGATCCCGACAGATCGCCATGCTGATGATCCTCAGGAAGAAAAAGATGGCTATCTGGCACTGATTCCGGCAGGCCGCTGGGGAACTCCTCGTGATATAGCCGATGCCGTACTGTACTTTGCCAGTGAAGAAGCATCCTTTGTCACAGGACAAACACTCTGCGTTAACGGCGGCATGACTCCGTGGTAAGTCACTTACGACAAGCGACCAAATTCTAATGAGCTCCTACAAGAACGAATATGAAAGTGTAGCCGATCCTCATTCGCTAACCAGTGAACCGGACGGTGATGACAACAATAAGTCCGGGCTTCGCTGGGCGTATTCCCTTTTGTGTGGTCTGATTATCCTACCCATTACAACACAATGGCTACCTTCAGAAGTTGCATTATGGAAGCAAGCCGATGCTCGTAATCACTGGGATGCTAAAGATCCGGAAACAGCACTTAAGCTGAGTTCTCAAGCACTTCATTGGGACGCTGATAATCCATCATTGTTGACAGAACGGGCAGACTGGCTTGCTGAACTAGAACGATATGACGAAGCCATTGACATCTATCAGGCGTTGATCGCAACTCTAACAACTACCGGAGAGTCCGCATTTACGATTCAGTTGCGTATACAACTGTGCAATCATTTTAATAGTCGTTCTGCGTATACCAAGCAACCATCCGACGAGACCTGGCAACAATGGGAAATTATCAATACCTGGTATCGATCCGGTGATCGTATCAAACAACTTTCGTTGCTTCAGGAAGCCAACCTTTATAACAACCAAGCGTACCAACTAGCCGTAAGTAACTCGCATTTGGAAGAAGCATTGGGGAGTGCGAGTAAGTGTCTCGAACTCCTTGGAGGAGAGATTTACTGTCTCTACAGCGACCCTATGTACTATGTTCAAACTGCTTATCAGGCATATAGTCAGAAGAAGTACCGAATCGCGATGGAAAATCTAAACAAAGCGGTCGATAAACTCGGCCGACACCACGCACTGCTTCAGGCAACCTCTCCAAAGATCACCTGGAAGGCCTTCGAGAAAAAGAAACTTGCCCAACGAATTGCAGACTTTGAAGTCCTGTTTGGTAATGTACTACTTTTTCGTGCTGCCTGTCTAAAACAAACTCCAGGGGAAGAGCTATCTCAGAACGAGGTAACCAATAAAATGATGACGGATCGTTTACGGGCCAAGGATTTGGGAGTCGATAGTAAATACTTCACTCCGAAGGATGCTCACTTTGGAAATCTACTCATGTCCTTTCGTACTCACTCATTCATCCCCATGGCTCTCGATACCCGTGGATACCTCTATCACTTGCTGGGGAATCACCACCTGGCTTTGATTGATCTAGAAGTCGCTGTCGGGGCAACCGAATACGAACTAAAGCAGTTTGATGAGGTCTTGACGTATGAGAAAGATCGAGTTGCAGACATCGATTTTATTAAAAAACAACGTCACGAACGAGCCAAGAATCTGGCCGTCATCCTATATCACCGTTCGTTAGCTTATGATGCGACGCATCGGGTTGCCAAAGCTCAAAAAGACCGCGAAAAAATTGAACAACTGGGGTTCTCCGCAGGTTCTTTACTTCATTGAACCCGTTAAAAATACCGTCAAGATGATGCTGAGGGGGGTTGTTCATATTTTTTAATGATGTATCTTTTTAATTATCAGCTGAGACAAGACAGCTCACATTTTTTTGCTTCATCTGATGGAATCAAGTTCAGATTTCTTTAGTTTATGTCCGATGAATTGGTCATAAATCAATCTCTGAGCAAGACCTTTTTGGCCCTGTAGCTCAACTGGTTAGAGTACCGGACTGTCGATCCGGTGGTTGCGGGTTCGAGCCCCGTCGGGGTCGCTGAAAGCCGTGGATGTGAAAACTGAAGCGGCTTTTTGCATGCGCCGAAACGTTGCGGCTGCTTGAAGGGCACCAAAATTGCTTCTTAAGTGGTGCGCTTTGTACAAAGACTTTTGTCAAAGGGGGACAGATTGGACCAAAATCAGGGGCTTGGAAGAATTGCTTAGCCCTGCTTTCTGATGTGTCGATATAATACTAGACATGAACAAGACAGACAATCAGCCATCGGAGAGTTTGATTTCGGACGGCAATTCATTAGGACAGGCAGATCCCTCCATCGAAAGCCATTTCTTTCGACGCCACGGCCGCAAAATCGCAGGTAGTCTAGTATCCCTAATCTTCATCGGGATTCCATTCATACTCGCGACGATCAAGTTTATAGAGAAGCTCCAAATCGGCCATGATCTTGGCGTATCCTTCTTCATCGAACAATTCTCTAAATATTTTCTGATGACAGCCGGAATCTTCTGGTTCTTTTTCTTTGGAGCCAGCTTCGGTTCTTTCCTCAATGTGATCGCCTGGCGACTACCACGTGGGGGAACATTACTTGGATCCTCTTATTGCGAGAGTTGCAACACCAAACTTAAAATGCGGGACAATTTCCCTATATTTGGCTGGTTGTGGCTGCGAGGAAAGTGCCGCACCTGTGAAATGGAAATATCCGGGCGTTATTTTATTGTAGAACTCATTTCTGCCATCGCAATCGGTACGCTGGCGTTAATGGAAATGATAGGAGCGGGTGCTAATCTATTCCAACCTACCAACAGCGTGATGTTTAGTTTCCAAAGATTCGTGATGTCTCCTGAGCCCCGTTTTATCGGATATTTCCTAATGCACGCCTGCCTTATCTTTATCCTGATGACCAC
>PAAT01000012.1 GCA_002698965.1 Rhodopirellula sp.
TCTACATCAGCCACGGAAACTTTAGGGCCGGGCTTACCTTCTAACTGCATCCCGCCCGGCCGCATACCTGGCCGGCCACCACCTCGTGGATTGGCCGCTATTTCTTTCAATGCTTTTTTCCGCTCGGCCGGATCCAGATAACCGTTCTTATCGACATCATACTTATCTGTCAGTCGAAGAATGGTTCTGTTGGGCCCGGCTGGTCCTGCTCCGCCCTCCCTTCCAGGGCCGTTTCCCATCCTGGGAAACAGCTCATCCATGGTCAAAGTACCATCGTTATTCTTGTCCAAACTTTCCAGCACCTTTGGAGCAGCCTTGATTTCCTCCGCGGAAATCTCGCCATCTCCATTGGTATCCAACTTGGCGGAGAACGGATCTAACGGTATATCCGTTGCCTCTAACGGCAAGCCTGGCTCAAAGACCGGAGGCTGCGCAAAGATTGGCAGGGTCATTAGGAAGAAGAAGGTGCAGATGAAAATACGCATAATTTGTAATTGCTTTATGTTTTCTTAACTACTGAATTTTGATTCGTGAATTGGGAAAGAGGGTAGTGAGATGTTGCATCACTTCTAAAGCCTTTATCGTGTCTATTCCACTTAACTCTACTCGCACTTGTGAATTCTCACCTTCTACTTCTAAGCGTTTGAGCTGAACTTCCGCGACATATTCGCCCAATGACGCAATCACACCGGTTGCCGCATCAAAGAGGACTTCCGCATTATCACCCGCAACGGTTAACACCAATGGATTTATCGAATCACTCTCGGCCTGTCTTCCCATCCAAAATGCACATACCGATGCAATGATGACCAGAATGACTGCTAATTGTGGAAACTCTGCTCCCAATGACAGTCCAATCGCAATACATAAAAATAAGTAAGCCAATTCCTGAGGCTGACGAATTGCCGTTCGAAATCTAACGATCGAAAGTGCACCAACCATGCCTAACGAAAGAGCAAGTGAAGATTTAATAGTCATGATGACAGCTACTGTCACCACCGTAAGCAATGGAAAGATAATGGAAACTGAATCTGTACCGCTTTCAACGACATGAAAACGACGATAAAGGAACCGGATATAAAACGAAAAAAGGAAGGCCAGAAGCAAGTAAATCGCTATGGTTTGAATAGAGGCTATTTGTTCTGCACTCCACAGTGACTCCACTGTGTTCTGGACTGCGTCGACCTGTTCGTCCATCATTTATCCCCGCGATAGATCTAGTTGCCCTCCAAGGCGTGAGGCACTTGAGAACCGTTATTAAACCAAAAGAGCCAACAAATGTTTCGCTGTTTGTAAATTATTTCACTTTTGAGTACATCTTTACGAATGCATAGAGCCGTCTGGCATTTGTACCTGAGTAAAATACGTAACCACCATGTTTACCTTCGGCAACCCGATGAAATGTCATCGTTAGCCCGGCTTTCTGATATGCCTCGTCAATGGCTTCAGACTGATCGATCAGCACCGTCTTGTCTTTCTCACCATGAAATACAAGAAATGGTGGATCGTCATTCGTGACGTGATACTTTGCAGATGCCTGCTTAGCAACATTCACTAACTGATCCGCACCGCCACCAAGAAGGTTGTAAACGACGGACCCTTTTTTGTTGGCACGGGAAGGTTGAGTTTTACTTCGCAAAACAAAATCGGTGGCACCATAGTAATCCACCACTCCCTGAACCCGGGAAGAATAATCCCGATTTCCACCAACCTCTCCTTCTAATTCTTTGACATCTCCCGTGGTACCCATCAGGGCTGCTAAATGTCCGCCCGCACTGGCGCCGGCAACGACAATGCGATCTGCATTATAGCCATACTTCTCGGAATTCGCCCGCAGCCAGCGTACTGCTCCTTTACAGTCATGGAGTTGCGCCGGCCACTTGGCTACATCCACCAACCGGTAATTAATACTGGCAACCGTAACCCCGTAATTCGCTAGCCAGGAAATAAAAACTTTGGACTTATTGTTCTGATACCAGCCGCCACCATGAATCCAAACCACCAACGGAGAACCCTTCGGTTGCCTGGGAAGATAAAGATCGAGCAACAGTTTATGATCCCCCACCATGGCATATTCGACATCGGAGACTTTAGTGCCGGTTAATTTCACTTTGGCGACAGCATTATCTTTTTCTGGCTGTTGCTGTTGCGTGAATTCATCCACCTGTTGTTGAGCCAGGCAAGTACCACATATCCAAAAGAAAATAATCAATCCGCGCACATTCATCTCCAAAATCTGATCGTAAAAAGTAATTGTAGCATTTACCTGAACTTAGTTAACTGCCCCATCATGCTGTCAAACGAGTTGGTAAACTCTATCTCACGCGAAAATTAAATTACTTGAGTGGTGCGGCGAATGATGAGAATCCATGAATCGTCGGGATTCGTGTATTAGAATGAGGATGACCTAACCAAGAAGCATGATCACGGTTGGTGATCCAATCCAAAGGAAGCCCTTATGTCCATTTCGAATCCCAGAAGAGAATTCTTACAGCAATCTCTTGCTGCTGCTACTGTCTGGAGTTTACTTCCTGAATCGCTACAAGCAGAGAAACACCAGAATGTCTCTCTGAAGTTATCCAACTTCACCGTTGACATCACTCCACCGAAAGGACATTCATTATGCGGTGGTTGGATCAAGCCCGTCATCGATGTAACCGACGCTCTGGAAGCACATGGTATCGTTTTACAAGGTGCGGGAAAACCCATCATATTGCTGGCCATTGACTGGACGGCCTTATCCAATGGCGGCCATCTCCTTTGGCGTCAAAGGCTTGCCGCAGCTATCGGTACAACTCCTGAACGTGTTGCTATTCATTGCGTCCATCAACACAATGCTCCGTTTGCATGTCTTGAAGCTCAAGCCATTGTAGAAGCTCAGGGCGATCTGCCACACATTGTGATGGAAGATTACTTTCATGATTGCAGTCAACGAATCGCGGAGGCGGCAAAGCAAAGTCTGCACAGGGCCCAAGCGGTTACACATATTGGAAAGGGAGAAGCCAAAGTCGATAAGGTTGCCTCCAACCGGCGAATTTATCGTGATGAAAATGGTGTCATCAAAGCAATGAGGGGTAGTAGCTGCAAAGACCCGAAAATACGGGCAATGACAGAGGGTACCATCGACCCGCTGCTCAAGACTATCTCATTCTACAACCAAGACAAGCGGATTACTGCAATCCATTATTACGCTACGCATCCGATGAGTTACTATGGAGATGGTCTGGTATCAAGCGACTTCGTCGGGATCGCTCGCAAACAGCTCCAGGAAGAGCAACCAAACTGCCATCACATTTATTTTACCGGTGCAGCCGGTAACGTCTCTGCCGGAAAATATAACGACGGAAGCCAGCCCGTTCGAGCCGTTTTGGCGGAACGTATCTACAAGGGAATGCATTCTTCTCTGCAAAACACAAAAGTAAGTCCGATAAAAACGGTGAGTTGGAGAAATGTGGAGATACTACCCGAGGTTCGCAGCACTTTTAATAAGGAAGAACTCAATAAAGTTATCTCCAACAAAGCTGGCAGTGTCGTCAGTCGAAATCGTCCTTCCTACATGTTAGCCTGGCTAAATCGAGTTGAACGCAAGCAACCGATTATCCTCAGCGCTCTGGGAATCAATGATATCGCCACACTCCATTTACCTGCCGAGTCGTTTATCGAATATCAGCTTAGAGCACAAACGATTGCACCGAACACCTTTGTAGCAACAGCCGCTTATGGTGATGGCGGCCCATGGTATTTACCGGTGAAAGAGGAGTACCCGGCGAAGGGTTATGAAGTCAGTAAAGCGTTTTGTGAACCGAGTGTTGACGACGTAATGACCGCCGGGATTAAAAAGCTTTTGGAAAGCTGAGCCTAGACCATGATCAATCTACGCATTATATCTCTCAGTATCGTTATGGTCTTTCTGTCCCTAAGTAATCTCTTCGCTCAGGATGAACGAGTCGTTACAGAAGCAGATATGCCACGTATACCTCACACGGATCCCAAAGATGCTTTGAGTACTTTCAAAGTAGCGGACGGATTTGAACTGGAGTTAGTGGCAGCGGAACCACTGGTCGCGGACCCTGTTGCTGCATGTTTCGACGAGCATGGCCGGATGTTTGTTGCAGAAATGCATGGCTATCCATTCTCACAGGAGCCAACGCAACTTAATCCCGAAGGCGGTGGGCTGAAAAATGCTGGAATTATCCGCATGCTGGAAGACATCGACGGCGACGGAAGGATGGATCGCAGTACCGTCTTTGCCGACAACCTTAGCTGGCCAACCTCCGTGCTACCTTACAACGGAGGCATTTTTGTGATGGCTCCAAAGTTCCTGTACTACCTCAAAGATACCGATGGAGACCATCAAGCAGACGTTCGTGAGATCGTACTCGAAGGCTTCGGTAGAAATAACGTGCAATCCGTGGCCAATGGGTTGATCTGGGGGCTCGATAATAAAATTTACTTTGCCGCCGGTCGCAACCCTAAAACTCTTGTTCACCGCGGCACCCCCCTCTTTCCCGTAAGCGGAGTCGATCTCAGATTTGATCCTCGTACTGAACAATTCGAAACGGTAACGGGAGGCGTTCAATTTGGTCACGCACGTGACATTTGGGGGACTCGGTTTGTTTGCAGTAATAGCAATCACATCCAACAAGTCATCCACCCTCAACATTACATTACCAGAAACCCCTATCTGGTCGCCTCCGGAATGATCCGTAGTATTGCCACCGACGGTGCCAGCGCTCGTGTATTTCGCTTAAGTCCTCCTGAACCTTGGAGAATTGTAAGGCAGAAATGGCGTGCCCTGGACAAAGGTTACAGGTTAGTTATCAACGACGATGGTGGATGGGAGTTCATCCCGATTGACTCCTCGAAGCCGGCGGGCGTTGTTCCCACCGAATATCCAGTCGGCTTCTTCACCTCGGCCACTGGCATTACGATTTACGCTGGTGATGCTTATCCGGAGCGTTATCTCGGTAATGCGTTTGTGGGTGACGTTGGGGGCAATCTGGTCCACCGAAAGAATATTGACCCCTCCGGAGTGGTGTACCGTAGTAAGCGAGCAGATGAGGGTGTCGAATTTATCCAATCAACCGACAATTGGTTTCGTCCCGTCAATTTCCTGAATGCACCTGATGGCACTCTCTATGTTCTCGACATGTACCGTGAAACGGTGGAACATCCCTATTCTATCCCTGCGGAAATCAAAAAATTTCTGCATCTGACAAGTGGTAAAGACCGTGGCCGTATCTATCGGGTTGTTCGAAAAGATATGATCGTGCGAAAACCCGTAGATCTAGGCGGCATGAGTAGTACGGCTCTGGTTGAAGAGCTCAGCTCTACAAATGGCTGGAATCGCAATACCGCACAACGTCTGTTGGTGGAGAGGCAGGATCAGTCTATACGTACGGTTCTGGATGAATTGGTATTAACAGGCAAATCATCACTCGGACGCCTACACGGACTCTACACATTACAGGGGCTCAACTCACTAATGCCAAAGCACTTGTTTGCGGGATTTCTCGATCCTGAGCCGAGAGTCAAAGCCCATGCAATAAAGCTTGCTGAACCGTATCTTCAGGAAGACATCAAACTCGTGAATCAAATCCAAACATTGACCGCGGACGCCAGTGAACATATTCGAATTCAGATGGCATATTCTCTGGGTGAAGCAAAGCCTGAAGTCACTATCCCAACCCTCGTGGAACTAGCCTTGGCTTCCAATGCCACTCCGGAAATCAAAACGGCAGTCCTCTCCTCGGTGGGAGCCTCTTCCGATCAGTTTCTTTTTACCCTGATAGAATCTGGTGAGGGCAAAAGTCAACTTCCCTCCTTGGTACTGCAAGCATCGATTCTTGTTGGGTCCAACAAACAAGACAATTTAACCTTCCGCGTACTCTCACAAACAGCTGACTTACCAACGGGTTTACAACCATTGGTACTTCGTGGGCTAGGTGAAGGGTTAAGCCGACGTGGCAAAACCCTTCGTACCATGATTACTTCAAAAGCCGCCCCCAACAACTTAGCTAAAGATTTGGGGCAATCATTCAATGCTGCCCAAACTCTTGCTTTAGACGCAAAGGCCGTCTTAGCTCATCGGCTGGCGGCACTCCAACTGCTATCGTTCTCTCACTTATCTTCCACGACATCCTCTCTGGAAACATTGTTAAACCCTCAAACACCTCAGGTTTTGCAGTTACAAGTGGTCGAAACCATCGGGGCGATCAATGCTCCCCAGTTCGCTGAGACTCTACTGTCGCGTTGGAAAGGCTATAGCCCGCCTGTTCGCCGTGCGGCTGTCGATGTACTCACCCAATCAACACTCAACACACAATTGTTACTGACTGCTATTGAAACCGGAGTCATCCAACGCGTTGAAGTGGAACGGGATAAAAAGCAATTACTCCTACAACACCCCAGCAAAGAGATACAAACAAAGAGTCAAATGCTTTTTGGTAATGAAGCCAGCACGGATCGCGCCAAAGTGGTCCAGCAATTTCAATCGGTACTGAAGTTACAAGGCCAAGTTTCCGCGGGTAAAGAAATCTTCACTAAGAAATGCTCCATCTGTCATCAGGCCGGAAATATCGGCACTCAGGTTGCCCCAAACCTGACAAGCGTAAAGAACAAATCTGAGGCTGACTTATTAATTGCGATTTTAGATCCGAATCGGGAAGCACAACCAAATTTCAATGTTTATACGATCATCACACAACAAGGGAAAGTTCTCACCGGAATCATTGCTTCCGAAACTGCCACCAGTATTACCTTGAAGCGGGCAGAAGGTAAACAAGACGTCGTACTTCGCAGTAACATCGATGAGTTAATATCAAACGGTGTTTCACTCATGCCGGTCGGCCTGGAAAAAGAGCTAAATGCACAGGAGATTGCTGACGTGATTTCTTTCATTAAGCAAAGTAAAGATATAAAGTAGCTTGAAGAAGCTTTGGTAAAAACAAGCTGGATACCTATTATGTTCCGATCATTCGCATTGATTCTCACTATCATTTTCGGCTCGCTGGTAGCGACAGCTCTTTGGTCTCAGGATCCCGAAGACAGTGCGGAGGAAATTAGTAAACGAATTGACCAGTTGGCCAGTAAAATGCCACGACTCCCGGCCTCAACGCCTGAGGAATCTCTGAGGAAACTTGTCATCCATCCGGACTTTGAAGTTCAGATCGTTGCAACGGAACCACTCATTCGGGATCCTGGCGCGATTGATATCGATGAAGACGGCAGGATGTATGTCTGTGAATTACCAGAGTACAATGCCTACGCGGCGAAAAAAGACCCCGGCGAAAAGGGGGCGATCAAACAACTCGTCGACTTAGATGGCGACGGATGCTATGACAAAGCGACAACCTTTGTTGCTGATATCCCCTACCCAACAGCCGTCATTTGCTGGGATGGAGGGGTATTCATTGGAGCTGCTCCCAATATTCATTACGCAAAGGATACTAATGGCGATGGTGTGGCCGACGAAAATAGAATCGTCTTTTCAGGTTTTGGCAGTGATCTCGCAGGAGAAGCTCACCTGAATTCTTTCCGATGGGGACCCGACAATCGCATTCATCTCTCGACCAATCTGTCTGGCGGCGAAGTCAAGGGAACTGATGATGACCAGATGCCGGTTTCAGTGCGCGGACGAGGTCTTATTTTTGATCCCCGAAATCAATCCACCTTTGAATTAACCAGTGGCGGGGGACAACATGGTATGAGCATGGATAACTGGGGACGTAAGTTTGTATGTCAAAACAGCGTGCCTGCCGAGACACTCATGTATGACGATCGATATCTCTCCCGAAATTCAGTGATGCAGGCTGCAAATGCGGCCGTTTCGATCGCGCCGGATGGTAAATTCACGCGCTTGTATCGTATCAGCGAGGGAGAACCCTGGCGTGAATTACGAACCATGTTGCGACGAACCAAGCAGTTTCGTGGCTCAGATGAAGGTGGTAAACCATTTGGATTCTTCACCGGGGCTACGGGGATCACCATTTATCGTGGTGATGCCTGGCCCACGGAAATGCGCGGTAACTTAATTGTTGGTGACGTTGCGAACAATCTAATCTATCGTGCCAATGTTCAATCGAAGGGACTCGAATTAGTTGCTCAGCGCGCTGATCAGGACAAGGAATTCCTGGCTTCTAAAGACCTTTGGTTCCGACCAGTCCAGTTCATGAACGCACCGGACGGTTCATTATATGTCTTAGATATTTCCCGGGAACTCATCGAAGGTGCCGCTTTTCTGCCGCCTGAATTTATGAACCATTTAGACCCTATCAGTGGAAACGATCAGGGACGCATTTACCGAATTGCTCCTCAGGGTTTTGTTTCAAAAACTCCCAAACTTTCCTCTCTCAGCACCCTCGAACTTGTCAAGTTACTGGATCACACAAACGGTTGGCACCGCGATGTTGCAGGAAGACTTCTTTACACACGTCAGGACCAGTCAGCGGTCTCTCCCTTACGTCAATTGGTTACAAAAGGACAGACTGCCGAAGGGAGATTTCTGGCTCTATACAACCTTCATGGCTTGAATGCTTTAGACGAAGCAAGTGTTCTGGCTGGACTTGATGACGAGCGACCTATTGTGCGTTGGCATGCCTTAAAGTGTGCTGAATCGCTTTGCAATCAAGCTCCGGCTGTTTTGCACGCGATGAGTAGGATGGCCGACGACGATGATATCCGCGTGCGATATCAGCTAGCGTTCTCGATTGGAGCCGCGCTGGCCGGTACTAAGAATGAAACGTTGGCAAAGCTGGCAATTCAGGATGTCAATAATTCATGGATGCAAATCGCTATTTTAAGCTCCTTGGGGCGAGGGGCTGATAAAGTTCTGGTCACCTTAGCAAGCAATGAGGCTTTTGTTGCCAATAAGAACGGAATGACGCTACTAAAAGAGTTATGCAGCCAGATCGGATTAAGGAACCGACCTCACGAAGTGTCTGCTGTCATTAACACCATCAGCGAAAATGACAAGTTGTCCTCCCCTCTTATCGAAAGCTTGGTAAGTAAAGTACAGGGTACTGCAAGAGAACAACTTCTGGCACTCACCAGCAATCAAGCCAACGAAGTCCTCATGAAATTAGTGGAGTCAGCGAGTACCTCAGCAATGGATACCACACTCACTAATGCAGACCGTGTGCGTGCCATTGAAAATCTTCAGTTGGCCAGCTTTGAAGACACATCACCGATGCTTGAGCAGTTGCTTTCAGTCAATGAGGCGTTCCAGGTCAAAGCAGCAGCGATTAACACCCTCAGCGAGTACACGGACGCCGGAGTGGCGAGCATATTAATCAGACGCTGGCCTACGATGGGGCCGACATTAAGAATGCGAGCGGCGGAAGCATTACTGTCCAGAAATAAATGGACCGAATTACTTCTTAATGCCGTCGAAAACGGACAAGTAGGACGCGGTGAATTGGATCCGGCCCGGATTACCTTACTAAAAGTTCATCCTGACAAAGCGATCGCATCACGAGTCAACAAGCTCTTTGCCAGTTCAGCTAATCTGGCAAGACAAATGGTCATCAAAGACTATCAAGCCGCTCTGAATCTCAAAGGGGAACCAGAAAGTGGTAAAGCATTATTCAAAAAACACTGCTCCGCCTGCCATCGCCTGGAAAACGTGGGAAATCAAGTCGGTGCGGACCTGAACGGCATCCGTAATCGCGGGTTAGATGCGGTACTGCTGAATGTTCTCGATCCCAACCGGGAAGTAAAACCTAAATACTTAACTTACGTGATCGTAGATTTGAACGGGCGGACTATCACTGGCATGATTTCAGAAGAAAGTGCTAATAGCATCACTGTTCGCAAGCCAGATGGTACGAGTACCACCATTCTCCGCTCTGAAATCGATCTGCTAAAAAGTACAGGTCTGTCGTTTATGCCTGAGGGTTTGGAAAAGCAGGTGAACAAGCAACAAATGGCTGATCTGCTTTCCTATCTAAATTCGCTTCAATAAGCATCTGGCTGCCACACCCGGCTCATTCGAAATAAAGATATCAGCTGAGTTAAGCTACAGGAGCTAATTCATCAATCGAATCACCGAATGGGAGGATCGGCATTGGACGTCCTCCAAAGTCCGGGAATGAGTCTTCCCAGTTAATGCCAAGGTGCTTATACACACTCGCCCAGAGATCATTAGGAGTCAGTGGCCGGGCGACAGGTTCTTCACCACGGGAGTTCGTTGCACCAATCACCTGTCCGGTTCGCATCCCACCACCAGATACAATGAAGCTCATCGAATTAGGCCAGTGGTCACGACCAGGTTGCATAACTTTAGATTTTGTGCCTGGCCGCTCGGTGATCCGAGGCGTTCGTCCAAATTCACCTGTCACAACCAACATAACTCGTTTGTCGAGTCCACGTTCATAGAGATCTTCGATCATGGCTGAAACAACCTGATCATAAATGGGAAATCGCACTTCCGAATCACGGAACAGATGGCAATTCACTGCATGGCTATCCCAGTTATATACACCCCAATCCGGCATCGTGATTCCGGAAACGTAGGGGTTTTCCATAACGATCGACACCCATGGCACTCCGGCTTCGACCAGCCGCCGAGCAAGAATCGCTCGCTGTCCCCATTCATGCCGACCAAATCGGTCACGCAGAGCATCGGATTCCTGTGACAGATCAAATGCTTTATGAGCTTCAGGCGATGTAATCATGGAAATGGCCCGTTGATTGAACGTATCCATTGAGTCCATCACTCCACTGGTTTCCACATCTTTGCGGAGTGTATCTAAGTCGCCTAAAAGTGAGACTCGATTATTTAATCGCTCTTCAAACAATCCGGCATTCAAAGACAAATTTTGAACTTTGAAGTTTTCTGCGTTGGGATCGCCCGAAACGTTGAAAGGATGGGTTTCCTTTCCAAGATATGCTGAACCAAAGGCAAAGGTGTCTACCGAATTTACCCGGCTGTTGCCAAGAACAATGTAATTACAAAGTCCTTTTGAATTTTGATAATTTTCAAGTTTCTTCGTCGCAATGGATCCCACACAGGGAGCATCATTTACTGTCCCCGTGGGAGTCGCTGGAATTCGACCTGTTAAGAATCGTTTGTGACCACCGCCATGATCGGCAAAGTTATGGTGGACAGAGCGAATAATATTGAACTTGTCGGCGATCTTTGCCTGAAGCGGGAACAGTTCGCAAATTTCCATGCCCGGAACCTTCGTTCCAATGGGCTTGTAAATTCCACGGTAGTCTTCAGGTGCATCAGGTTTCAGGTCGTACATCTCCATATGTGGAGGTCCGCCTGGAAGCCAAACAAAGATAACCGCAGGACTATCTACACTAGCGTTTGAAGTGGAGTTCTCCTGGGCTTCGAGTAACTGAGATAACCCCAGCCCACCAAGAACACCACCGCCGGCTTGCAAAACACTTCGACGCCTAATTTTCTTATTCTTTCTCATGCTTTCATTTTACCACGCGCAAGAAACGGCAACTATACAAATCTAATATCGACCATTACTAAGCCCCAACTTTGCTCTGGTTCACCCCTCAAATGGGTTGTTATTTAAGGTGAGCGATAACGATTTCTCGTGTAATAGCTTCCTTTGGCTTCAACGTTTCATTAACAGCGGATTGAAGACAGGCTGTGCAACTGAGTTCTGTGTGCAGTAAAATTCCACGCTGCCCGGAGAACTAGCGTTGGAAACAATTTAATCCACCGTGAAACAAAAAAAGACTATTTGCTTTTCGAAAGTCTACTGTTCATTTTTTTGAAGCCGTTGGTCCTGATACTGAAGCGTAAGAAAGAGCAGAGCCATTGCACCGGCACGGTCATTCCGAGACTGTAAAGCTTCACGATCATAATAAGCCCGCAAGTCGATTTGTTTACCGGTTCCGGTACAGACGTTGTTAATTGCTCCATCTGATGCAATACGTCGTAACGTAGCAAGTTCTGCCTTTCGCAGAATTTGGTGATAGTCTTCCGCTTTCAGAATTCCGCCATTGACTGCCATTTTAATGGCTGCGGCAATCATACAGGTCGAGGTGAACTCCGGATAGCTCTCGGGGCGATCAATCACCTGGTGCCAACTACCTGTTGGCCCCTGATATGGGACCAGAGCTTCAATGTGTTTTACAAACCGCTGCTTACAGTCCGCCCAGCCTCTTGTATTTTGAGGTACCTGCACAAGACTCATCGCTGTACCTAATGCAGCAAACCCGTTACCACGCCCCCAGGCAGCTTTATTGAGCGGAGAATGCTGATATAAGCCGTTTTCCAGTTGGTTCATTTCAGAACATGCCTGAAGATGTGAAATACAGGCATTGAAATATTGAGACTTCCCCAGACTACCGGCAAGCGAAAGAATCGGCCCCCCCATAAAAACGGCGTCGCTCATCTGGGAATGAAAAGGCATCATACGATGACCAGCAAACTCTGTCTTATTAGCATCATACAATCCAGCGACTTGCCAAACGCGTTCCCGGCAATTCTGCTGATACTCCACCGGATAGAGGGGGTGCATAAGATGCGTTACAAAAACGAGATTACCAGCAATTCCAGAACCGCTCTTCGGAAGATCTTTTTTTAATAGGGACTCAACGACTTTGCGTGTCTCATCTCCATTTAACGCATTCTCAAAACCTAAGTGGTGACACGTAATTTGCGACATGACGGCCAGTGCCGGAATGTAGGATATGCTTTCCATTTTGCGACCATAAACATTCAGCAATTGCTTGATCGCCAATTCCGAATCCATCGCACGAGTTTCAAAGTTTTGACGCGTGGCACTCTTCCCTTGGGTATGAGCTATCTGAGTAATCAATTGAGCAGCACGATCAATGTTGTCTTCGTAACGCAACACTAGAGCTTCCAGAGGAACACCGACATGTTCAGTGGCTGCTGAAATAGCATCTAGCAAGGATTGTTGATCTGAGTTGTCATCACTCGCATGAGCGAGCAGGTATTTGCGTGAGGCCGCCTCTTTATTGAACAACGCTTCGTTAGATGGTGATTGATCTAAGAAGACAATCGTATCTATCAGGTGATAGGCCGCCCAACCAACCAAATATTGGAATTCCGGGTTAGCCTTAGAACGATAAAACGTTTTAAGTTCGGCGTTTGTGGTCGCCTTCCCTTCGGAGTGGTCTGGATAGAGATCTGGGCAAAAGGCAAAAAGACTCTCTTTTTTTGTTTCTAGCTTTCGCGTTAAGCGACTCACATGATCGCTCGTTTCATCCCCAAACGCCCCACCAACCACCAATACTCGGGGGACACGATTACCGACATCAAAAAATGCCGCCGAGGCTGTCAAGGGAATGCCATTTCCCTCACGAGTGACACCCAGAAAGTAGTCGTCTCCTGCATTGGTTTTAAGCGTGGGTAATACGCCATTTATCAGACTGAACAGAAAAATTATTAAATTTGGAGGCTTCACGGTATCACAGCGTCCCAGAGTCTTGGAAATGATCGTGCTCAACCGAAGTTCGGACGGCAATTCGAACTCTCTGATTGTATCATTGTTGAGTTCAGTAGATGGAGACCCAAGAAACTTAGGCTCAAAGCGTGCGGTATTCCTACGCTACAAAGGACAGTTCAGAAACGCCCGTTAATCGTCCGTATAGATGCGAGTGCTTTCCTCTTTAGTAACAGGAATATTCACATCATCGGAGATCATCTGTACTTTGATGATATGGTCGCCGGCCCCCAAGGCCTTAGCTTTCACCCGGAAAACAGCCTCCTGATTCGGTGGCAGACGATCCAGAGGCGCAAATAATGCATTCTGTCCTTCAATGCGAAGATCACTTGGACCGCCGCCCTGAACCGCTCGTAAGCTTTCGGGAAATGCCGTGAAAATCTGAACTCCGGTTGCCGTACGGGTGCCACGATTCACCACTTTAATCTCATAAGTAGTATCCGTTCCCACTTCAATTGGATCGGCCGTATCTCTTACGCTGAATTCCAACTCTGGCACAGATTCAACACGGACAATATGGTTAAAACTGTCCTTCAATCCTAAATCAGCAGTACCTTCAAGTACGATCTTCTGTTCACCGGGCTCGACAGCCACTGCAGTCAGTTTGACTGAATCACGAACATTCGGGGGCAACTCTTCCAACTTCCAAAAGACAGCATGCTCTCTCGTATCATACTCGCCAAAGTGATCAGTCGAGACAAATTTCAAACCCTTTGATAGGAACGCGACGAGATTCACATTTTTAGCCGAGGCCGTTCCCGGATTCGCTACGTCAACAGCATAGGTTGCTTCACGATCCAGATACCGTATCTTGGGACCTCGCAGTCCAACCTGCACGTCAGGAGCTACGACTTCAATTTGCTGTAAACTACGATCCTGCATCTGACCATTACCTCGAACGGTCAATGTGTTAAATACCACGCCGGCAATCTTGGCTGTCAGTCTCAATGCAACTTGCTTTTGCTGGCCTGGTCGTAACGTACCAATGGGATATTCCAACTCATTACCAGCCACATGTGCCAATTCAGCAGGAATATCTGCCTCTAGCACCACCCCGGTTGCATCTCCACTTCCAGGATTAGAAACTGTCACATTGACCAGGAAACTTTCACCAATCAAAACCTTCTCCGGTAGCGATTGAATGATATTCAATTGAGGTCGCGTGCTCACCGTTCGAACAGACACTAATGCTTCAAATGAGACACGGGCCACACTACCAATTTCACCTTCAGCAAGCGGCACTACCTTCATAGATACCGTGGCTTCGTCACCCGGTTCAAGAGTTCCCAAGGTCCACTGGATAGAGCCATCGGTTGCCTGCACGAATTCAGGATGAGCACTTTCAAGTCGGGCTCCCTTTGGAACAAAGTCTGTCACTCTAATCCCATGAGCTGAAACACTACCTGTATTTTTAATCTTGGTTGTGAAGACAGCCGAGCGATTTACCTGGACTTCAGCCGGAGCGACTTTTTCCACTGTCAGTGTTGGAGTCTGCTGACCTTCCAACTGCAAACTCCCGGGTTTCTCCTCTTGGGGACTCTGGCTGATACCTGCCAAACCTTCCTGAGATAAGTTTGGGGAAGAATTATCTTCTGACGGGAATTCAGTGGCAGAATCTTCGAGTAACGAAAGTGGCGTTAGATTAGGTTCTTCCGTTAAGCTTAATTGGGCAGGGGCCTCCAACTCCGCGGAGTTTGTAGTATTATCCGTCCCATCCACTGGTGCCGTTGGCAGCTCGGTAAAATCGGAGCTTAAATCGACTGGAGAGTCTGATATAGCTAGCTCGCCAGCCTCTTCAATCGGTGTTGCAAGGGTTGGGTCATCAGTCGTATCTGCAATTTCAAACTGAGTTGTTCCTTCACCATCAAACGCGGGGACGACTGGTAAATCAGTCGTTAGCTCCGCAGTGTCTGAGATCGTGAACTCATCAGCATTCGCCGCTGGATCGTCAACGATAAAGGAGTCACCTGCGTCTTCCTGGACAGGCAGATCGGACACGGTAGCACCAAGAACGAATTCATCACCACTACTATTGTCACCTGAGCTTAAAGACGTGGCGTTAAATTCCTGCTGTGAATCTCCAGAAACCGGAAACGCGTCCGTGGTCATCGAAAGACGATCGAAATCCTCGGCGTTAGGAGGAGGGATATCCTCCCCTTTCAAGACAGCGTCCGGGTCTACCAATCCCACTATTTCGGAATCAGTGGCATTCACACCGACTGTAGAAGCACTACCTCCCAAAAACTTGGAATAGACAACCCATCCCGATCCTCCCAACATACTAACGGCCAAGAGACCCGTAAGTACGACGCGGCCAGCAGACGATTTCATTTTGCTCTCCCCCAAATCAGTTCGTTCATGGCATATAAACGGAACAGTTTAACTTGGGATAGATAACAAAAATGGGCATCTAAGGAAATACCAATTGCTCACCATCAAGCTAACGTCAGCGTTAGCGAACATTAATAATAGTAGGCGCCAGGCAGAGGAATGGAATGATCAAAGAGACGATTCCTATCACCCAACGCATCGGGCCCAGTTTCACGGAATCATCTCGAGTTGGTGGATGCTCCAGTCCCATCGCCATGATCATGATGATCATCAAAATAAACATCATCGATTCCATATAAACCTGATAGGCAATGACCAGTACCATTAAGACCCGGGCAATCCAGTGAGCCGCTTTACCAAATAGACAATAGGTCACATGACCTCCGTCGAGTTGCCCCATAGGCGCCATATTCAGTCCAGTGACCACCAGTCCAAACCAGCCTGCAACAAATGTGGGTGTGAGTTGAGAAAAGACAACCATGTCAGGCGCCTCGACGCCTGGATGACTCCATTCAAACATCAGTTTCGCGAGAACCGGCAATTCTATTTCAAACGGTCCGTAACCGGGTTCTGACAAATCAAGGGTACTCACACCATGCCACATAATGGGTATAGCCAATATCAATCCGGCAATCGGGCCTGCCAAACCAACATCAAATATCTGCCGTCGGTCCGCTTGACGGCCATCCATCAGAATCACGGCTCCAAACGTACCTACCGGACTAATCGGACAGGGTATGCAGTAGGGTAACGTAGATGGGATACGGTAAATCCGAGTTGCAACGTAATGGCCAAACTCGTGCAGCAGCAAGATTCCCATTGAGCAGAGCATATAAGTAATACCCTGATCCAAATTCTTTAAAATCGTCGCTCGCAACCCAATTGCATCAAACTGAGTTTCTCCGAACCCCGGAGGTAACCAGTAAAACAAAGGCATAAAGTTTAAGGCTGCTACAAAGAAAACACTCAGCAGCGTCAGTCCAAACCAAATCAACGGTTTTAATAGTTTGGGCTTACCTAAGGAAGCTTGGGGCGGGGAGGGCGACTCTACAGACCCTCGGTTTTGAGAGGTGTTTAACGTCTCCCTATCCGTCAATGGTGTTTGCACATTGTCCTCTGACAATTCAATGGCTAGTTGCGGTTCATCCGGATTGGGCAAGTCCATACTTTAGATTCTAACCCCTAGATTCTGACTGGCGAACAGTCTTTCGTTCGTTAAGAAATCGAACAACAAGTCCGAATAAAATAAAAACGGCACCGACAACGGTACTTGCACTTGGACTCTCATAACTTGAAAGGTGTCCCCACGCTATATAAACCCATATGGGGACGAGGATAGGTTCTAAAATAACAATTCCAGTCGCTTCGTGCCCGGGAAGATGCTTTACACTCTTGGCAAATAGCCAATAAGGCAACCCCATCTGCAACATTCCAAATGCAACCAAAGCAATCCACTGAACCATTTCGGATGGGTATATACCAACATGCAGCACAAAGGGAAGAAAAACAACACACGTCATAACATGGTTGATTCCCACGATCCAGGCAGCTTCAAAATCGCGCATCCAACGAAGCGATAAAACGACCAATGCATAGGTAAAGCCAACAAGGATTTTGAGTGTCAGTCCCCAAACCGTATCATTCTGAAATTGGGGAACCAGAATAACAAGGACTCCGATCATTTGAAAGAAAACCATCACCCAATCAGCCCAAGAGGTGTTCTCCTTTAAGAACACCACCCCCAGCGTAATAATCCAAATGGGTGCGGTGTACTGCAGCCAGATGGCATTAGATGCCTCGTACCGTTCCATCACTGTCAGGTACGTATAATTCATTGCCGCAAAAATCAGAGTCACGGGTATCAAACGCCAAGACCATTGAGGGCGACGCACCAGCGGTAGCAAGATAGCACAAGCAAACATGGCTCGCCAAAACGCCAAAACGAAACCCGGCCAACCCTCAAACCAAGGCGCCTTGGCAAAGAACCCGTTTGTGCTCCACAAAACAGCGGCCAGAATAATCATCCACCGAGCCCGTAGCACATTGCCTCGAACATTCATACCGTCCGCAGATTCGGACGTATCATTTTGAATATTTTGAGGTTCGCTAGAGGATTGCACGTCTGGGCTTTCCTGTCTTAAGGCTCTGCTCCTTCATCCAGGCCTGTCCTGTCGGTGATGGAGAAAATGCCGGATGACTGTAACTCACCTAATGATCTTTCAGAATGGCCGCCGCCGCATTACGTCCGCAAGTCCCCATAACGCCACCGCCTGGATGACTTGCTGCTCCGCACAAATACAGACCGACAAGTGGCGTTCGATGATCAGCCCAGCCGGTTACCGGCCGATTGAAGAACAACTGGTTCGGAGACATGGCACCCTGCATAATATTGCCTCCGGTTAGACCAAATTCCCGTTCTAAATCCAACGGGCTTAACACCTGACGATGCTCAATAGAGTCCGGAACATTTGGCGCATACCTTGCAAGCAGTTGGATACACCGATCAGCGAAATCTTCTTTAATGTCATCCCAATGTTTTCCTTCCGACAATGCATACGGTGCAAACTGCACAAAGACATTCATCAGGTGCTTACCCTCCGGAACAATTGACGAATCCACACTGCTTGGAATGGTAATCTCCAGTACCGGCTCTGTGCTGGGCCAACCGGCCACAGCGTCAGCATATGCTCGTTCGATATATCCCATCGTTGGGCTGATGTGAATCGTTCCATGATGGTGAGGACCAACGCCGTCAGACTTCCTACAGGTAAATTGCGGGATCTCACTTAACGCCAAATTGATTTTCATCGAAGCCGAGCTGTAATCAATACGATTCACGGCTCGCATGAAAGTCTCCGGAAGATCTCCTGCTTTAACAAGACGATTGAACGTCAAATTAGCATCCACACTCGAGGCAACGATCGGTGCTTCGATCAATCGACCATCTTCAAGCGTGACTCCCACGACAACTCCCTCTTCAACCAGAACGCGACGCACTTCCGATTCCCGATATATATCGACAGATAAACTCTGGCAGACCGAAGCCAGAGCATCCGAAAGCGTTCCCATACCTCCCTGCACATAACCCCAAACACCACGCTCACCACCAGCTTTGCCCATCACATGATGAAGCAGGACATACGCTGAGCCCGGGGACGACAGAGATTGGAAACTTCCTATGATCGCATCAGTCCCGAGAGTCGCACGCAATACTTCGCTCTCAAAACGATTTTCCAAAACGGGCCGGGCCGCCCCCATAAGAAGATCCATGGCGTCCGGTAAATCATCACCCAGTTCACTAAGTGCCTGATATAGTCCAAATAGTCGTGCGGAATCCTTCACCTTCGCTGGCAAACTTCGACTACGCCAGCCTGCGGAAAGAGGCAGTGGATTGAAAGCAGGTTGCTGCATAAGAGGTTCGACCACCTGCGCAATCCGCTCAAGCTGCTGGCAATAACGTGGATACTCTTCAGCATCAGCCTGACTAAACTGAGCAATCTCCTTTTGATTCGCTGGCATATCCGGTCCCAATGTCAGACTGCGACCATCTAACAACGGAGTAAATGACGACGGATTTCGACGAAGTATTTTCAGACCATTTTCCGCGAGCCGAAGATCAGCCATGATCTGGGTTTCCAGTAGACTCACGACATAAGCCGCTGTTGAAACTTTATAACCCGGCCATAATTCTTCGGTATTAGCACAGCCACCGAGTACATGTCGGCGTTCAAGTACACAAACTTTCTTACCAGCACGAGCGAGATACGCTGCAGTGACCAGGCCGTTGTGTCCACCACCAATGATAATGGCGTCGTATCGATCAAAACCAGACATTTACATTCACCACTTAATGAGACAAATCCGTACACAACCCGGTATTAGGTTGGCACAAATCACCACTTGAGCCCAAATTGTTCGCCACCCGAAGAGCGATCACGACCACCTTTAAGAGGAGCATCTGAGCGTTTAACTGCCATCTCACGTGGTGGCAACTCTTCTGCATCACCTTTCTTCGATTCTTTGGCTGGTGCTGCGGTAGTTTGCTTAATCGATAGAGCAATTCGTTGATTCTGCACATCAACTGATAAAACCTTGACCGATACATCCTGCCCTTCACTCACTTCAGTACTCACTAGGTTTACTCGGCGATGAGCCAATTCGCTAATGTGAACCAGTCCTTCGATACCGGGAGCCAACTTAACAAATGCACCAAAATCAGCAATTCGAGACACGGCCCCGGAAACCACTTCGCCCACTCGAAAACGCTCGTTAATGCCTTCCCACGGGTGGGCCTGCATGGCTCGCAGCGAAAGACTGAGTTTGCCTGTCTCAGGATTCATCTTCTCCAGACGAACCTTGACCTTATCTCCTTCTTTCACGAGTTCACTGGGATGCTTCACCCGCTCCCAACTCATCTGGCTGATATGGATCAGACCATCAATTCCTCCGATGTCCACGAAAGCACCGAAATCCTTCACGCTACGAACGATTCCCTCGTGCACGGAACCGACTTCCAATGAACCGAGTTTCTGCTCACGCTGTTCAGCCGCTTCACGTTCCATGATAGATCGGTGACTGAGAACCAGGTTACGGCGTTCGGCACTTGCTTCAGTTACCACACACTGCAGTTTCTTTCCAACATATTCTTCAAAGTTCTCAACGCGATAAATCGAAATCTGGCTCGCCGGAATAAATCCACGAATCGAATTCACCTGACACTCCAGTCCACCGACATTACTGCCAGTGATTGTTACATCAATGACCGCACCTTCCTGCAGGTCACTCCAGTCAGCGACGGAGACCGCTGCGCCCGGCACGGTGACTTCGTAAATCTGGTCATCTTCATTGAAACCGGTGACAATCACATCGATTTCAGAGCCAACTTCAGGAATCTCGGTGAAGACTTGTAGAGAAACCACACCTTCGGAAGCCGAACTCAAAGAGACGAAAAGATGCTTGGCATCAATTCTAATAACCGTAGCCCGACGGCGATCGTCTGTTTCAACCTGAGCCGCGTTGGCTGGTGCGGACTGTTCCATCAAAGCATCAATGCTTTGCCCTCCCAACGCCGCTGCAATCTCGTCTTCCAGATCCTGTGGCAGATGATCTCTCACAGAAGGTACAGGTACGGGACCTTTGTTCGGGACCGGGGCAGGTACAGCCGGAGCTTTGCCGCCAACATGTGGCTTCGCTCCCTTAGGTTTGCCATCTTCACTATTCTTTCGACGCGAGCCGATCTGAATCTTAGGTCCTGTATTATTATCCTCAGCCACCGATGTCACAGCTTCAGCCTCCACTGCTTCCGGTTCCGAATCGACCGGAGCCGGCTTCTCCTGAACGGTTGATTCCTCAGTTTGATTCTGCTCGGTCTGTGTGTTGATATCGTCTGGCATCATGTCGACTATGTTTTAGTTCAGGTTGGACTCATTGCTGAGCTTTTATTTGGTTGGTTAAAATCCCCCTAAAGCCTCCCATTAATGAACAGGACAGGGTTAAAGAGTAGTTTAGCAGTGGTATTCGTAAATGGGTAGTCAGCTAGATGTTTAGTTCGTAAAGCGAGGAAACAATTAGTCGGAAGATGTTGACTTATTGAGGTGCACAACCGGAACATAGTAAATATCAGATCTCTTTCTTACATTTAAATTACGGGACCGCTTATATCGTGACAGATTTCTCAGTTGCCAAATACGGGCCAGTCTTCGAATCACTTATTGATCCTTCCCGAGACGTGGCTATGGATGAAGGCTTCGTAAATCAGGACTTATACAGTGCGCTCCAGGCTACCACCGTTGGAAATGCCTTTACGGATATTGTCGTCGATGAAGATTTTGCTGCCAGTTGTATATCTGGAGCGTGGCTATGGAATGATTTCCTGGATGAGTCCCATACAATTAGTCAAGAGATTTACACAACGACCGGCAGCTTCTGGCATGGCATCATGCATCGGCGAGAATGTGATTACTCCAATGCCAAGTACTGGTTCCGCAAAGTTGGTCACCACGAAGTTTTTGATTCCCTAGCACAGGAAACCATCCGATTAGCAAAGGGCGAGGATAAGTATGAATTAATCCCTGGTGGTAATTGGGATCCTTTTGCGTTTGTCGACTTATGCCAGCAAGCCGGACGCGGAGATTCGAGTGTACTTGCCTACTGCCAGGCGGTAACTCGCGTTGAATGGGAGTTGCTGTTTGACTATTGTTACAAACGTGCCCTTGGAGAGTAAGTTTCTTAAATTCAATTCGGGAACCTAAAATGTCATTCCATTTTCGATGTCCGAGCGGTCATTTACTACAAGCTGAAGATCAAGACGTAGGGCAGATCGTAAACTGTCCGGTTTGTGCAACAGCCATGGCGATTCCTTCAAATCCAGCCGGGCCTCCAGCGGCAATGCCCGTCTCACCGAATGCACCCGTTGAGCCTGTTGGAATGTCCGATTACTCTGGAGCCGTCTCGGTGCCCGGATACGAAGAGGTCGAGTCCTTTCCGGATGTGACTGGTGAAAATGAGTTAGATGCCGATGAATTCCGCGTGGATACGGGTGAAGAATCTCATGGTCAAACAGAAGCTCCTGACTTTGACAATAACAATGCAAATCAGGATGAACTACACATCGCCTGTCCTAACGGCCATGTCTTAGTAGTGACCCGGGACTTGCTTCACGAAGAGGCCATCTGTCCTCATTGCAACGTGTCTTTTGAACTACTGGAACGCAATAGTATTGAGGCAAAAACAAGGAAAGCCGAGCAAGCCGAACGTCGTGCTGAGAAAGTAGAACGAGTCTTTCTCTACTGGGGTATAGCCATCGCGGTACTGGTCATTGGTGGCATGATCGGCCTGTCGATTGCCTACGGTAATTAATATTCAGAACGTCTAACTGATTTACACCGACAAAGAATTTAATACAATCGATTACAGAGGTTAGCATCTTTCGCTAAACCGCCACTCGTCACCCACACACAATCTTTAGGAGTTAGGTTTCCAAAATGAGCAATGCTTTGGAAGTAACAACAGACAATTTTGATGCTGAAGTATTACAAGCAGGTGAACCTGTATTGGTCGATTTCTGGGCTCAGTGGTGTGGACCATGCCGCCAAATTGCACCAATGATTGACGAACTGGCTGATGAAAATGCCGGTAGCGTTAAAGTGGTGAAAGTAAACATTGATGAAGCCGGTGAACTGGCTCAGCAATACGGCGTGAGTAGCATTCCCACGCTCATGATCTTTAAGGGAGGTGAAGTTCAGTCACAACTTGTGGGTGCACAGCCAAAACCGGCCATTCAGGAAGCTCTGGATACGGCTAAAGGGTAAAGCTTGACTGGCTGGATCTAAGCTGATTTTTTGACTCAAAACTGAGCGACCGGACCGATTCAGGCGAACTCCGGTCGTTTTTTTGCGCTGACAAGAGAATGAAAGCGGTCTGGAAACTGACGCATTCGTCACACTCGTTACGACCGTACACTTTCGACGATGAATGCGCAAAAAGCGGTGACTCGCGGCTAACATCTTGAAAGCTACCCCATTTCCAGCGACGATAACAAAGGAAGCTCTTATAATGCGCCTATTTTGCCGACAATTCGGCAGCGTAGAAGAGTTTGAATTGGTTGGCCGGTGAGCGGTTTCGTCGGTTGAGCGATTCAAAGTGCAATATTATATTTAAGACTTGGTCGTAAAGTGGTTAATTTAATTAGCACCAAACGACCAGTTTATTAATAAGTCCAATCCCGAACGAATCCGTAAACCATGCAGTTTATCTTGATAGATAAAATCCTCGAACTTAATAAAGGTTCGGATATTACAGCTATCAAGACACTCTCCATAGCGGAGGAATATCTCAAGGATCACTTTCCGAGATTTCCTGTAATGCCGGGCGTACTGATGCTGGAAGGTCTCTTCCAGACTAGTGCCTGGTTAGTTCGTGAAAGTGAGGATTTTGCTCACTCAATGATCATCATGAAAGAGGCTCGTAATACCAAGTATGCGGGCTTTGTGTCGCCGGGACAAACCTTGACGATCCGAGCTGCAATCCTCAAACAGGACGAAAGAACAACAACGTTGAAAGCAACCGGTGAAGTGGATGGTAATACAGCCGTGTCCAGTAAACTGTTGCTCGAGCGTTTTAATATCAAAGACCGCAAGCCTGACAGGGCCAGTTTGGATGCATATGCTGTGAGGAAATTGCGACAGCAATTTGCTTTACTATATGACCAGGCGGCCGATGTGCTGAACCAGTCGTTTGATAGTTAACAAGACGATTTACCGTGAAGACAACGCCCGTGTTGACTTCACATTTAATACATATGAGTAGGTTTTTGGGAGTACAACACAAATGCCGACTTCTGATGAAATCTTCGATTCCGTCAAAGAAATCCTAATCGAAGCACTCGCGTGCGACGACGATGAAGTAACCTCAGGCGCCACCTTGGTAGGCGATCTGGGAGCTGAATCGATTGACTTTCTGGACATTGTTTTTAATCTGGAGCAGAACTTCAGCATCGAGATCCCTCGTAGCGAACTGTTCCCTGAAGACATCCTTACCAATGACGAGTTCGTCGCAGACGGTAATGTAACTGAAGCTGGGTTGGCTGCTCTTGGTGAGCGTATGCCATTTATTGACCTGAGCACCTTCAGTGGCAATCCTCGCGTTCAAGACTTCGGCAACCTGATGACGGTTGGGGATCTTTGCAAGTACATCGAAGGTAAGGCCAGCTAGAAGCAGGCCTTCCTTACTGTTTGATCATCTGAGATAGCTATGCGCTGGTACTGGATCGATAGATTCGAAGAATTTGTTAGCGGGACTCGCGCTGTTAGCGTGAAAAATGTCTCGTTAGCTGAAGAGCACATCCATGGGTACTGGCCTGGTTTTCAGGTGATGCCCAATTCTCTCATTATTGAGGGAATGGCACAGACCGGCGGGCTATTGGTAGGTGAAAAAAATCAATTTAGTGAAAGTGTCGTACTAGCTAAGGTCAGTAAGGGCATCTTCCATGATGTCGTGGTTCCCGGGGATTCTTTGCGATACACCGCAACGGTTGCTGATATCCGGGAAGACGGTGGAATTATTCTGGGTGAAGCACATCGTGATGGCGAGCTTGTTGCCGAGATTAATCTCGTCTTTGCTTGCCTTCGGGGCGAACTTTCCGAGATCGAGCAATTCTATCCGGAAGAATTCATCTGCATGCTCCGTGGGCTCGACATGTACCGGGTTGGTGTGACACCGGAAGGAGAGCCCATGGTTCCTCCTCAGTTCATGCTCGACGCCGAAGCCGCGATGAGCCAAACGTCCTAAAACATTCCCTTCCCACCTTGCAGTGCTCTCCCTGCAGATCGACTAGTTTACTATTCGGTACTACCTGGCAATTTATAGCCGTTTTCACTCCCAACCAACCTCTTGGTGATAATTACAAAGGGAATGGAAACTCTGATATTCGACCGAGTAGGCACAAAAAACGGTAAATCGTGGTTTTCACCACTTTAGGTGCTCGGTTAGAATCCAAGGGATACTCTCGATGAGTATTACCTTGTAAATCACAATTATTGCCGAGCGATACGAAAAACAATCGCCAAGGTAACGTTAAGAAGGGATTAACTGCGCATGACACGTCGCGTAGTCGTAACTGGCATCGGAATGGTTACCCCACTGGGTAACAACCTCGAAACAACCTGGAATAACATCAAAGAAGGTAACTCTGGTGTCGCAAGCACCACGATCTTTGATGCAAGCAAATTCCCAACCAAGTTTTGCGCTGAAGTGAAAAACTTTGACGCCGATCAATTCGGGGATGATCCTGCTAACTGGATAAATCGTGGGCGTCACACGAAATTCGGTGCCGGAGCCGCTCATCAGGCCGTCGAGGATTCCGGAATCCTCGATGCCAATATTGACCCTAAGCGTTTTGGCATCTATCTCGGAGCCGGTGAAGGATTCCAGCACTTCAACTCCTTTATGAGCAGTATCGCCGGTGGTCTTACCGAGGACGATATTAACTTTAACGACTATACAACGACGGCCTACGAAACTTTTAACTTTGAACGTGAATTGGAAAATGAGCCTAACATGCCTGCGGCTCATATCTGTGCCATGTTCAATATTCAAGGCCCCTCCACGAATACACTTACCGCCTGCGCGGCGAGTAATCAGGCAGTGGGCGAAGCAACCGCTCAAATTCGCCGGGGCGATACAGAAGTGATGCTCGCCGGTGGGACTCACAGTATGATCCATCCATCTGGAGTCACCGGATTCAATCTTCTCGGAGCACTCTCCAAAAACAATGAAAATCCGACTGGAGCCTCACGCCCATTTGATCGGCTGCGTGACGGATTCGTACTCGGAGAAGGTTCTTCGATGTTGATTCTGGAAGAGTTAGAACATGCTAAAGCTCGTGGCGCCAGGATTTATGGTGAAATTAACGGCTATGGCAGTACAGCCGATGCTTACCGGGTTACAGATCAGCATCCGGACGGTCGGGGAGCAATCGGGTGCATGTCATTGGCAATTAAAGACTCCGGTTTCGACCCTTCCAGAATCAACTACGTAAACGCTCACGGTACGAGTACTCAGGTCAACGATAAAGTCGAAACGCTGGCTTGTAAGACAATTTTTGGGGAAACCGTACCTCCCATCTCAAGTACCAAGAGTATGATGGGGCACTTGATTACCGCCGCGGGTGCAACCGAATTGATTCTCTGCCTGATGGCTATTAAAGACAATACACTGCCACCAACAATCAATTATGAAAATCCTGATCCAAACTGTGATTTGGATTACGTTCCTAATGAAGCTCGCGAGCAGTCGTGCGATGTTATTTTGAATAACAGTTTCGGCTTCGGCGGACAAAACGTATCGATCGTAGCGTCGCGATTCACCGGCTAATATACCGCAAGTCCGCGGACAGAAAAAAAGCGAGGCGGAAAGCCTCGCTTTTATTTTTTATATCTCTTTCTGTCGGAGCTATTTAGCGACCGATAGAAGGTGGATTGCTTTGCAGGAAATCTCGTGGTGAGCGAGTAGTGTAATACGGATAAGCATAAGTTCCAGCCTGAGCCGGCTGAGCATTTTGCAACATCTGGTTATTGGGATAGCCATGCTGTGGGGCTGGCGCTTGAGCGTTGGCTGGAGCTGCTTGCATTGGAGTCGGCATCATTTGACGCTGGCTGGTACGCATTTGATTTTGGGCACACCCTATTGTTGAAAGCGCCAGACAAATGGCACCCAAGGCTAAAAACCGCTTCATTTCTTATCTCCTGAGAATCGCTTCTTCTCGTCCACAACTTGCCTCAAGTCAGGCTGATACGTACATAAACGTCCAGAGCCTGCAAATCCCTAGTCCTTTCTTCGGCCACTACAAGCGTCAAAGTTCAACAAATCGTTAAATCAATTACGATCCGAACCCCTAACAACCTACTTCGATATTGGAGAAAACACTTAGATCTGCTAAAAAACAGCGGTTTCAGGCGGTTTTTGATACGTATGCCTTGGCAGGTACCTTTATGCGGAATTTCTTCAGAGCAGTTAAGATCGGGCTGCGATACCGCCTAACATGTATTGGAATCGTTCTCTGCAGCTTGCTTGTTGCGGTCTTCTGGAGTGCAAACATTGGAACAATTTACCCGCTCGTGGAAGTTGTATTTCAAGGTAAATCCGCAACGCAATATCTGGATGAGGGAATTGAAGAACTGCAGCTTGAGATTGCTGAAAAGCAGGCCTTGATTAGTCAGGTATCAGACAGCAATGACAAGTCTTTTCTGAAGGTCCAACTCAGCAGTCTCGAAAGTGAATTCGATTTGAAGCAGAGCTTGCTTCCCTATGCACAGCAGTACTTACCTGACACAGCGTTTGAAACACTGGTGCTTGTCGTCTGCTTGATGATTGGAGGGACGGTATTGAAAGACCTGATCCTCATGAGCAACATCATCCTGACCCAACGCTTCACTCAATTGTCCGTGTTTAATCTTCGTAAAGAGTTCTATCGCAGAACGCTGAAGATGTCCGTCGGATCTTTCAATGCCGATCGATCCACCGAGTTAATGAGCCGATTCACCAACGATACCGAAGTGGTTACACAGGGAATCTTTCAGTTGCTGGGGAAAGCCGTGCGAGAGCCCTTGAAAATGACGACCTGTCTGGTGGCAGCAGCTTTCATTTCTTGGCGACTCCTATTACTTTGCATGATTGTCACTCCCTTCGCCGCCATCCTGATCGGCTATTTATCCAAAGCACTGAGACGATCAAATCGTAAGGCCATGCAGGAAATGGCATCGATGTACGGACTAATTGGTGAAACCTTTAAAGGCATCGTGGCGGTCAAAGCGTTCAACATGGAAGGCTACGAACGCAAACGCTTTCATCATTCCGCAAAAAGTTATTACCTCAAGGCAATGAAGATTGCTAAGTACAATTCGATGACCCGGCCCACCACTGAAATTATGGGAATGACCATTGTGGGATTAGCCATCCTTGCTGGGGGGTACCTGGTTCTCAATCAGGAAACCCATCTACTGGGATTTCAAATCTGCGTCAATCCAATGAGTTTCGGTGACATGATGACCTTCTTTGCATTCCTGATCGGAGCGAGCGATCCACTTAGAAAAATCGCGGATGTCTTTAATGTGGTTCAACGAGGAGCTGCCGCTGCTGATCGAATCTATGAAATGCTGGATCGCAACCCTGATCTTCCTGAAACACTAAATCCAAGTCCCATGCCTGAGAGCATTCAAACGATTGAGTTCTCTTCTGTCGACTTTGGATACACCCCGGAATGTAATGTCATTAAAAATCTTTCGCTGACCATTACTCAGGGACAGACGGTCGCGTTGGTGGGGCCCAATGGATGCGGTAAAAGCACGTTGGCTCGCATGATCCCAAGATTTTTTGATCCAACAAAGGGTTCGATATCGGTCAATAACACGGACATCAAATTAGTTCGGAAACGGGAGCTGCGAAATCGAATCGCCATGGTAACTCAAAATGCCATCATGTTTGATGATAGTGTTTTGAATAATTTGAAATATGGAAAACGTGATGCAACGCTCGAGCAGGTTCAGGCTGCTGCCAAGAAAGCCAAAGCTCATCAGTTTATTGAATCGAAATTGGAAGACGGCTACGGCACCATTATTGGTGAGGGCGGAGGAAAACTGTCGGGTGGACAAAGACAGAGACTCGCTCTGGCACGAGCTATTCTCACTGATCCGGAAATCATCATACTTGATGAAGCTACCAGTCAGGTGGATTTGGAAAGCGAAAAAGTTATTTACCAGGTACTTACAGAGTTTTTAGCTGATCGCACAGCCATTATGATCACGCATCGGATGGCCAGCTTACAGCTAGCCGATCGAATTATCGTCATGGATCAGGGGAAAATCATCGACGACGGGACCCATGATGAGCTCATTCAACGCAATACGGTCTACCAGCGTATGGCTGCGACCGAACTACGGGATATTGCCTAAGGTTGGCACAATTCTGACTTTTGGCACATTAGTTGCTTTGTATTTATTACAGCAACGATTTCCTGCTTGATCAGAGAAGACTCTTATCACAAGCGGAAAAGGGGCCGGACCTGAGAAGAGGCAAATCATTGGGGCCGGAAACAGGTAGGCAATCATTGTTTTGTTTTCAGGAGTACTGAGGCGAAAACCACTATAAAATAGGGTGATTCGGATGTCAGTTGTCTATCAGTCAAATCGGAACAATTTGGCGAGATCGACTGAAAACAACACAATACCAGGCACGATTGATGCTCTAGGGACAAACTTGATTCGAGGTGATGGGGATCACCTCGATCAAGTACCTGTAGCATATGCCTGTATTATTTTGATACATGCGTACTAAAATTAAACACCCTTTCCATTCTTATCTACTGATTGCCGTTGAGTGTATCTAAGCTAAAACGGTCAAAAATCGATCCTAAATTATCCCTGACCGGTGACTTACTGAGATCGAAAAGGCTGTCGTACTTATCCAAGTATCACAGTTTAAATCAATTTTAGAACAAGACGGGCTAAATGATTTGTTTTAGAATGAGTAGACAAGTAGCGATTAATATAAGGGGTATAATTATTTACCCCTTTTTAAGGTGTTTTGATAGTTTTTTAGAAATTACCTGAGTACCTGATTGAGTCATCAAGCGTTACTAGGATGTAGGGCAATGACTTTGTCAAAACAGATAGGATTTGTAGGAATGAAACGTCAACTTTGGACATTTACTGTTCTGGGTCTTTTAACCCAAATGCTGTCATTTCCTGGTGATGTTGATGCTCAAAATGAAGCTTCTGATTATGGAATTCAGGAAGTTGCCGAAATCAACCGCCTGATTCGTCAGGGTTGGTCAGATTATGAAATCCGCCCTTCTGCAGCTGCCCCCGACGGTGAATGGGTACGTCGTTTATACCTCGACATCTTAGGTCGTGTTCCCAGTGTTGACGAGCTAAGAGAATTCACCAAAGATCGTTCACCGGAAAAACGGAAAGCTCTAGTCACGACGTTACTTTATGACGAAGAGTACACCGAACAATATGCCAACAATTGGACGACGATTTGGACCAACGTATTGATCGGTCGAAGTGGTGGCACAGAACGTAACAGTCTCATCAATCGTCCCGGTATGCAAAAGTATCTGCGAGACTCGCTCGCGCGAAACAAGTACTACAACGAAATGGTATTCGATCTAGTAACAGCGACAGGCTCGAATACTCCCGGCACTGAAAACTTTAATGGTGCTGTAAATTTCATGACCATGAAACTTGAAGAAAAAGCTGCTCAGGCAACTGCCAAGACCTCCCGAATTTTCCTAGGGCTTCAAGTGCAATGCACGCAATGTCACAATCACCCATTTAACGAGTGGAAGCAACAAAAATTCTGGGAGATGAATGCTTTCTTCCGTCAAACTCGAGCACTTCGTCGGTTCGAAACTGGCACTCGAAATGTTTCTCACGTCGAATTAGTTAATGAATCCTTCCAGGGAGAAGGCCTGACAAAAGACCCTGATAAGGCGGATATTTATTACGAGTTGCGAAACGGTATCACCAAAGTCGCGTATCCCGTTTTCGTAGATGGCCAAACAATTAATCCCAGTGGCTACGTCGAAGACGTCGTCCGGCGTAACGAACTCGGGAAGTTGATGATGGAGTCACGCTATCTGGACAAGATGCTGGCCAATCGTATGTGGGCTCACTTTATGGGCTATGGATTCACTAAACCCATTGATGATATGGGGCCTCACAATCCAGCAACGCATCCAGAACTGCTGGATTACATGGGCCAACAAATTCGTAAGAAGAATTTTGATCTTAAGCAACTCATCTCCTGGATCGCTTTGAGTGAATCATACGCACTCTCGAGTCGCAGTAATTCGTCGAATGAATCACTTGATGACCCTCTCCTTGGTGAAACGCCTAAATTCAGTCGCTTTTATATGAGACAGATGCGGGCCGAAGAGCTGTACGAATCGCTGATCACAGCCACCCGTGCTCTTGAAGGCCGTGGGAGCTACGAAGAACAGGAAGAACTGAAGTCCCGTTGGTTGGGTCAGTTTGTAGTTGCTTTTGGTAATGATGAAGGTGAAGAAACGACCAGTTTCAATGGTACCATTCCTCAGGCCCTGATGCTGTTCAACGGCGATCTGGTGAAAAAAGCCACTTCTAGTGACAAGGGAAGCTTTCTCAGTGAATTGGCAAGCAGCGAACTAAACAATACACAAAAGATTAACTACCTCTTCGAAGCGGCATTCGCTCGCAAACCAAACATGAATGAGGTAAAAGTAGCAAACCAATTACTCGCTGCCCGTAAGGGTGACTTAACAGCCGCGCTTCAGGATATCTGGTGGGCAGTGCTTAACAGTAACGAGTTTATTTTGAACCACTAAAGCCGAGATGGGTTCTTATGGGAGAACCTGGCTAATTTATATAGCGGAGATTTAACATGAGCAGATCAACACCAACAGGAATGTCCCGACGACACTTCATGTCGCATCTAACGGGCGCTTCCGCCATGACAATGCCAGCTTTGGCAATGGGGAACACTCTTCTGGCCAACGCAGACGACCTGAAACGTCGTCGTAAGTCAGCTATCCTTCTTTGGATGGGTGGCGGACCTTCAACGATGGATATCTGGGATCTTAAGCCCGGTGCTCCTACCGGCGGTCCTTTCCGTCCAATCGCAACCAGTGGCGATGTTCAAATAAGCGAACACATGCCTCTGATGGCAAAACAAATGCATAACATGGCGATTGTTCGTAGTATGAGTACTCGTGAAGCTGATCATGGCCGCGGGCGTTATTACATGCATACCGGTTATGTACCCAACCCAAATATTGAACACCCTAGTTACGGTGCTGTCCTGAGTCATCAACTGAATCACCAGCGTCCGGAACTGGAAATTCCTCCATTCGTGACAGTTGGAGGCGGCAGTGTCGGTCCTGGATTCCTGGGCATGGCATGGGCGCCTTTTTCGGTAAACTCAAATGGTCAGGTTCGAAACCTGCAGATGGGTCTTGAAGACCAACGTCTCTACCAGCGAATGTACGCTTTGGACCTGATTGAATCAGGTTTTATTAACCAGCGTCGAGGTTCAGCTGCTTCTGATCATCAGAAGATCCTTAAGAAGACCTTGAATCTTATGACCAGTTCTCAAATGGATGCATTCAAAGTTGCTGGTGAGCCGGAAGACGTCAAAGAGCGTTACGGAAACACAAACTTTGGGCGAGGGTGTCTGATGGCCCGTCGTCTTGTTGAACAAGGTGTACCGTTTATCGAAGTTGGTCTGGGTGGATGGGACAATCACAATAACATCCACGCTACTCTACGTGACACCAAACTTCCGGAACTTGATCAGGCGATGAGTGCTCTGACTGAGGATTTGGAACAACGTGGATTACTTGAAGATACGGCAATTATCTGGATGGGCGAGTTTAGCCGAACTCCTCGTATCAATGGCAATGCCGGTCGTGATCACTGGGCACGAAGTTGGAGTGTCGTCGTCGGTGGTGGTGGCATGAACGGTGGTATTGCCGTTGGTGAAACCAACTCAGATGGTACTCGTGTTGAAACCGAACCGTATACATCTCAGGATGTCATGGCTTCTGTTTGTAAAGCCCTTGGTATCTCACTGCAAACCACATTTACCAGCCAAAACGGTCGTCCTATGAAGATCGCTAATAGTGGTAAAGTGATTAAGGAATTGTTTAGCTAAAAACAATTCCAAGATAGACCTGCTCTACAAAGGGGCGTGTGCATCCCATAGCACCGCCCCTTTTTTTATCTTTTTCTTTATTTTTGAAAGATACCAGAGTACAAATTAGCTCCGCCATTCGCTGATGTTACAGGGTAAGTTACGTAAATAACGATGAGAGACGGTACTAATAACACTGATCCTCTAAGTCCTGAAGAATTGATACGTAAGTATCAACACGGGATCTGGCGTTATTTGCGCGTTCTGGGATGTGAGGCTTCTCTGGCAGAAGACATCACTCAGGAAACATTCCTACGCGTCATTAGAAAAGGATTTGAGCAGTACAACGATGCCGCCACGGCTGGGTATCTGCGAAAGGTCGCCTACAACCTGTTTATTTCCGTCCAACGTCGGGAAGGAAAAAACGTGGTGACCGACGAGATCGAACGTCTCGATGCAAGTTGGGACAAGTGGGCTGGCGCAGACAATGGAGATGCACTTTTGGACATGTTACGGGAGTGCCTTGAAGCCTTAACAGAAAGAGCACGAAATGCACTGGAACTTAGGTTCCGGGAAGAACATACGCGATCAGCCATTGCAGATCATCTACAGATCACGGAGCATGGAGCAAAGAATTTGATGCAACGCGCAAAAAAGCAGCTTCGAGATTGTGTAGAGCACAAGAATCAGGTGGAATTGAATTAGACCATGAGGGAAAATCGATACGAATTTGATAATCCAATATTGGATATCATGCTCGAGGAGCTCTTAGGTGCTGCTGCGCCGCCGGATATGTCAACTGAGATCCTGTCTAAACTCAACGGCGACAAAATAGAAATGGTGTCTCCGGTCTCTATCACACCACGTCATCAAAAAAAACGAAATGCTCCCTGGGCGCCCCTGTCCTTTGCTCTATCGGCTGCCGCCTGTATTCTGGCCGTCTTCGCAATTTCCCTGAATTCGAATTCATCCCTGACTCCTATGCAAGAAGGTCGCGACTTAGTTGCTAAAGCTAATACACCTGGAATTCCTGCGGAAGCTGACGGTGTAGGAGCACTTACCCTTCAAAACCGGCAACCACCAAACGATACCTTTGAAACGGAACAACTGAAGCCAATGGCCATTATCGCAAGCGATGATCCGCCATCTGAGGAGACTTTAGCACCCAACTTAAAACCTGAGCCAAATACATGGCAACATCCGCTGGCATTTGTTTCAACGGAAACTATCAAGCCAATGTCTGAACAGGATATCCTGACCAGCATCACCCGGGAATTATCGAAACAATGGAAGGAGCAGGGGGTCACGCCATCCGAATTTGCCTCGGACCTGAAATGGGTTCGTCGAGTCTACCTGCGATTAATTGGCCGGGTACCAACAACCAATGAACTGACTCCTTTCTTTGATGGTAATTCAGATCCTGACAAAAGAGAGACACTGGTCAACCGTCTGCTGTTCTCTTCACAATACTCCGAAGAATATCTGCAGCATTGGACTAATCTATGGACTAACACATTGATTGGTCGTCATGGTGGAACGGGAAAAGATAAAGCCAATCGAGCAGGATTAGCTAAATACATTTATGCTTCACTACAGGCAAACAAACCATATAACCAAATTGTCCGTGAACTTTTAGCAGCCACAGGTGACTCGGATCCGGATTCCGATCGTTTTAACGGAGCAGTAAACTTCTTACTGGCATCGGTAAATGGTGACGACACAACATTAGCAACCGCGAGAACGACAAGCATCTTCCTCGGACAAAAACTGCAATGTGCACAATGTCACAATCACCCATCCTCTGATATTGCCCAAAACCAATTTTGGGAAATGGATGCGTATTTCAGTCAGTTACATACCTCACCCGTCCGTAAAGATGAACAATTTGGTTTCAGTCTTTCCAACAAAGATTTCCAGGGGGTTGAAACTCCGGGAGGCGACGCGGGGAACTACTTCGAGCAATCCAATGGTGTGGCGCGTCTAGCCTTCCCGACTTTTCTCGGACACCCCGAACCTTCTGCAAGTGGAGCTGTGGACAACTTTGACAGGCGATCACGTTTAGCTGCCCTAGTAAGTAATTCCCCTCTTCTGGAAAGAACGTTGGTCAATCGAATGTGGAGTCACTTCTTCGGATATGGTTTCACTTCTGATGTGGATGACATGGGACCACATGTTCAGGTATCACACCCTCAATTGCTTGAATCACTTGCCAATCAAACGCGAGCTAACGAATATAATCTAAAATCAGTACTTAAATGGCTCGCCCTTTCAGATCCGTTCTTGCGATCAAGCATATACTCTCCATCTAACGGAATTGACAGTCCTGAATTAGGTGATCAACCATTGTTTAGTCGTTATTACTCACGTCAGTTAGAACCTGAGGAGGTATACCAGTCTTTGTTGGCATTGAGTGGTACACTTCGCACGCCGGATTCCTTCGGCCAACAACAGTTAGCTCAACGTAGTTGGTTAGGTCAATTCACTCGGCAAAGGGAAACGGACGAAGCCGGGGAGATCAGTTCATTTAAGGGAGATATTCAACAATCTCTGATCTTGATGAACGGCGAATTGATGAAAAAAGCAACAAAGCTGGAAAGCCACACGGTACTGGGTAAGATTGTGGCAAGTGCCAACCTAACTCAGGTCAAAGTACAGCAACTTTTCATGGCCGCTTTAGCTCGTCATCCATCCAAAGAAGAACTGACAAAGATCAAGCAGCTTTCCTTGCAGGCTCAGGCCGATGAACAACAGTTCCTACAGGATATCTGGTGGGCCCTGCTTAATAGTAGTGAATTCATTTTGGACCACTAGTATTTCTTTAACGATCTGGACCAACGCAATTTCAATTGTCTGGGATTAATCAGGCAGTCTTCCTAAAAGCCTCGTTGACTGCAATTCAGTAGCGTTCCATACTGTCGGTTCCTAGAACGTTGTTCTTAGATTATAAAAATTCATCGAGATACTTCATTGCGGAGCGAACCGTCGTGGACGCCGCAGCACAAATTGTAAATTCAAAAACGAATTTGCAGCCTATGCTGCGCTTGGCACTTCCCGTTGCAATCGAACAACTGATGATCATGCTGGTCACCTGGACGGATCATTATCTAACGGCTCAGTATCTAGAGACGCATCACTTAGCCGCTATTAATCTAATGGCCTACGTACTCTGGGTTCTACCATCGATTTTCGGAGCGATTGGTGTGGGAGCCACTGCGTTAGTCTCACGATTCTTCGGTGCAGGGGAATATGAAAAAGCTAAGCTGGTTACTAATCAGGCAATCACCATCGCCCTCATGTTACTAACAGTGATCACAACAATTGCGTGGATTTATCCTCGTGAGCTGATCGACATTATGCAACTGCCACCTGAAGCCAGCGACGCGGGAGCTCAGTACTTTAGAATCATCATCCCTGTTTTCCCGTTTGCCATCATGCATATGATTGGTAACGCCTGCCTGCGGGGAGCTGGGGATATTATGAGTGGCTTTATCACGATGGCGATCGTAAATATTGTGAACGTCGTTTGTAGCCTTTGTCTGGTAACCGGTTGGGGCCCGTTTCCTGAAATGGGTTGGGAAGGTATCGCCATCGGCACAGCCATTGGTTATGCCATTGGCGGGTCGATCATTATGAGTTATCTAATTCGCGGACGATATCATCTAAAGCTTCAATTGGACAAAATGAAGCCAAAACTGGCGATAATCTCACGGCTTTTGACAATCGGAATCCCTGGTGGTATCGATATGCTGATGGTAGTCTCTTTTCAAATGTGGTTTCTATCGATTGTCAATTCCATGGGAAACATCGCCGCAGCAGCGCATGGTACGGCTATACGAATCGAGGCCTTAGCCTACCTACCTGGGCATGCCTTTGGAGTGGCGGCAACGACGATGGTTGGTCAGTTCCTGGGTGCAGGTGTCCCCGCGCGTGCTAGCAAATCAACTTGGCTGGCCTGTTTGTGGGGAGGGAGTGTCATGACGCTTGCCGGGCTCATATTCTTCTTTGGTGCCGATGCCATTACCAGTCTCTTTGCAGGTGAGAAGACAGCAGAAGCAGTGGGGATGGCTGCGCCGTTGATTAGAATCGTCTCTCTTAGTATGCCATCACTGGCAATTGTGATCATCATGACCGGTGCTTTGCGCGGGGCAGGAGACACCATCTTTCCTCTAATTTTCTCCTTTATCGGGCTACTGTTCATCCGCATTCCACTGGCTTATTACCTCTGCTGGGACCAAATCGCGATCCCATTTACCGATATTGTAATTACCGGTCGCAATTTGGGTGTGGAAGGGGCCTGGTACGCCATGGTCACAGATATTGTGTTACGAAGCTTACTGATACTCGGAAGATTCCAGCACGGAGGCTGGAAGGAGATCAAAGTCTAAGCTTCCTGTTCAGCAGCTTCCAATGCTTCCTTGCGGCTAATGAGTTTCACCAAAGCTTCTCGAAGCTGACGCACTTTAATGGGCATTTGAAGTAAGCCGTGCAAATTACTAAGCTTCGCTCGGCTAGCCAAAGACGTTTGATTTTTCTCCACAACAATGACCGCAGGCACCGACTCAGTTCGATAATCTTCTGCCAACTGATTAAAGGCCAACAATGCCTCTTCACCTAATTCTCCTGTGCAGAAAATCACGCTATCAAATTCACCAAAACCTTCTTGGAGGCGTTGAATGCCTCTGTCAGCATTAGAAACGATTAACACCCTGTAACCTCGTTTTCCCAACTGAGCTCTTAGGAGTTCCTGCATTTTTTGGCGCGAATCGACAAGGAGAACGGTTTTTCCTTCACCTTCCTGTTGGATCACGCCTCGTTTGGCCGGGGCAGCGGCTTCCTCTTCTCCATCCTTGTTCTTGGTGATGGTTCGCCTTTGAAGCAGAACACCGTCAGCTTCCTCTACTTTCTCAAGATCAGCCATCAACATTTCGTAATTTGGATACCGGCGTTCGGGATCAAATACAGTAGCTTTGTTCACAATCGCAATGACTTGAGGAGGTAAACCACTCACATATTTACCAATCTGAGGTATGTCACGATACCTACCTATATTTAACCGTTGGATTCTGTCACGGGTTTCAGCAAGCGGTGGATATCCGGCCAGCAAGTGGTAGAACATGCAGCCCACAAAGAAAATATCGCTGCGCACATCGTTGCGCGGAACCTGCGTCGCTCTCTCCAAACCGGCATAATCAATAGAACGCGGAGTAGCTCCCTGCTCTTTCTTCTTCTTATCATCAGTACTGACGATCGTAGCCAAACCAAAGTCGGCTAACTTAGCCTGTCCTTTACTTGTCACTAAAACGTTGGAGAGTTTCAAGTCTCGGTGGGTAATCCCTTCGTTATAGGCATACTGTAACCCATTACAGATCCCCCGGATCAACTTCATCGTTTCGCCAAGTTCCATGTGTTTTCGTAGTTTTACGAAGTCACGTAAATTTTGTCCCTCAATGAAGTCCATGGACATATAATATCGCCCCTTGTACGAATCCACCTCATGGACGGGGATAATATTGGGGTGGCGTAGAGGCATTACCATACGGGCTTCACGCATGAACTGCTCAGTTACTTCCAAATCATCACCATACCGATGACGTAATACCTTCACAGCACGAACTCGTCCTGACTTGGTATCAACACATCGGTAAACGCGAGCAAAGGTTCCAGCACCAACCAGATAAAGCACTTTGTAGTTACCGTAAAAGTAGCCGTCACGGTGCCCTTTCGTTAATCGGTCTAATTGCCAGTTAGTCACCAGCTCTTTACGAGTCAGCACACTGATATAAGCTTCCAGACTAGCATTGACCCCTCCTGCTTCACTCAGGGAATTCTCTGCTTCCTGAGGCATGAGCACGCCCGTTTCTACACAGAAACGTGACAGTTTTTCGGAGGTAATATCAGACATGCGGATCTCTGCTTACAGCAATATTATTTGTTCTATGATTATGACATAGAACGAAGACAACTCTGTAATTATCTGCGTTTTTTAAGATGAGGCCAGCAGGTTATTTATACATATCAACAAGTATTGATCGGAGTCAGCTACTGTTTAGCCAATTCGTCACGTTCTCTGCGAGTTGCTTCTAAATCGAGCAGGACATATTGGAGGTCCATGCGCAATTGATCCAGTGTTTCACGCAGTTCGTTGATGATCCAACGTCGTCCTTCTGCCTGAATCTTCAGGGCGGCAACGATGGAAGAAAGTTTCTCGCCATTTTCTCCGGCAACTTCATCTGCCAGCTCTTCTAAACGCCCAATAAGCGCATTGGGAGATTCGATCTTCAATAAGGCTTCAAAATCAGGGATATCTTTCATCTCAAGCTTCTAACTAAGCTCTGCTCCATAACCTGTAACAACCATGGACACTTCTAAATAAGTGGTTTCAACCACCTTTAAGGCCATTGATTGATCTGGATGGAAATTCCAATCGTTCCTAAAATCTGTGTTTAATAAATCGCAGGGAAGCGGCAAAAACTATTGTCAAAATCAAATAGTTTTTAAGAATCTGACCATTAACTCGGAAAGGCGTGAAATGAGGCACGCTAAAAGAGTCAAGAGATACTCTGAGCGACCATTTAGTGTCGGTTGGTGGCTCTGTATTGTCATTCTCTTCTTCACCTATTCAATTAGCCTATTCGGTCAGGTTCAGGACTCTTTTGAATCCGCTGAGGTCGCGTGGCATCGCGTCGATTCCGACGGGCAAGTGATCACCACTGCCCACCGTCACGACCAGCAAATTGTTCATCACGGCAGGCAAAGTGAATATCTAGAACTTATTGCCGGACAAAGTACTCACATTCACTATGCTTATAACACTCCTCAGGTTCGACTTATTGACGAATTGAATCCCTATGTTTGGGTGCGGGCTAATCGCAATCACGTGCAAATCATTGGAACGGTCGTCCTTCCTCGTACGCTTGATCCACAAACAAAAAAACCCCTCCAGGTTCAGGTCTACGGCGATGCCTATACGATGGCAGGTAGCTGGCAAAAGTTAACCATCCCTAAAATCTACTCCCAACTAAAAAGCAAAGTCCCTAGTCTCCGGAGCCAGCATGGTCCCGATGTAAGTGCCGGACAGGCATATATCACCAATGTAATGCTCAATGTCTACAGTGCCCCTGGAAAACTACAGCTCTGGATAGACGAATTTGAGATGCAAAATCCAAGCGTGACCGGTAACGATGTCGCTCCAGCAAATTACCAACAAAACCGTTCCCCGGATTTGGTGGGCTCGAGTGAAAACGCAAATCAAATCTCGATTCAAGAGTCCGTCTTGCTGGTCAATGGCTTCCCCTACATGCCGAAAGTAGTCGAGCATAATGGTGAGCCACTTGAGTTTTTACAGTCCTTGGGATTCAACACTATTGCACTCAAACAATTCCCAACCACTCAACAACTTGAAACCGCGCGACGACTTGGTTTAAAGCTTATTGCTCCGCCCAATCTCAGCACGGAATTAACCGCCACGACAAACTTAAGTCCAATTCTATGCTGGAATCTTGGAGATCACATCCAAAGCACCGACCTGTCCAGTATTAAAAACCAGACCAGTCATCTCAACCAAAAACCCAGTCAGTATCAACGTCCCACGATCGGAACGATTCAAAGTGGATTTCAGGATATCAGTCGGTATACAGAGATTTGCCAATTAACTTGGCAACCTTTTTTTAGTGGGCTTAGTATCGAGCACTCCACCCAACAACTATTACAAGCCATTGGAGAATTAAGGCGTGGTAGGAATATTTGGGTGAAGGTACCAAGCCAAATTCCGGAAGTGGTCTTACACCAACAACATGCCTTAGTCAGTTCTCAGACTGAACGGCTAACGCAAAAACGCCTGTCGACCATCATCAGTTACGATCAACTCTCGATGGCAGTTAATCGTGCTCTTGCAACTGGCGCTCGGGGAATTCAAATTCAATCACTCTCTCGTCTCGATCAAACCGACGAAGACACACTTCAGCGACGCAGAATTCTAGAACGCATTAATAATGAATTGGATACCATTGGGCCATGGATTGCCGGTGGCACAACGACCGGTCAAGTTAAAGTAAATCGAAGCGACATCACGGTATATATGACTCAGACCACACGCGCACGATTGTTATGGATCTTTAGTAATGATGACTATCAGCAAATCGTTAGCAGTCCGACTAAATATCGGGAAATCGAATTTAAGGTCTCCGGTGTGCCGGTCACTTATCGTCCGTACCAGATCAACTACAGCGGGATCAAACGACTTCGAGGTTCGCGAGAAGCTTCGAATATGGTAAGCCTGACTAAAGAATCCAATGTTACACGAATCGTATTAACCGCCGATCCTTTGGTAAGAGATTTCATACAACGACAAATATATCAACACCGTACTCGTACACTTCAACTCACCTATGACCTTCTTCAGCAAGAACTCGTGAGGCTTGAACCGCTCACCCAAATCCATCCTCTTAAAGCCAAAACAAAGCAGAGCATCATGCTTCCTTATACTCAGGCCCAATCCAGCCTACAAAAAGCACGAAAGCATGTCTCAACAAATGAATGGGACGTGGCCTATCAATTGCTTTCACAGACAGAAGATCTGCTAAGACAAACTCGGCGCACAGCCTGGAATCAGACTCAGGGGACACAAACACAACCAACTGGGAATCCTCTGACTTTGGGAGTAACGAGTTTGCCCGAGTACTTTGTAACTGAAAGACAGCTGAGAAGTTCCAACTGGTCTGCTAATCAGTTAAAAGCGGGTGGTATGGAAAATCTCAAACAGGTACAAGCCGCTGGCTGGCAACATCATCGTCATCCCCATCACGTGGTACAGTCTTTAGTTGAACTTACGCCACACTTTCCACGCGAAGGAACATCAAGCCTGCGACTACAAGCCTGGACCACCCAGAACTCGATAACACCATCATTTTTAGAAGCTCCCGTTTGGATAACGTCAGGCAAAATTCCCGTACAACGCGGTGAGGTTCTACACATTCGTGGCTGGGTCAACATTACAGAGCCACTCCAACACCACGGAGATGGATTGGTTGTCTATGATTCAATCGGAGGAATCGGAATGGCTGACCGTTTCCACCATACCACAGGTTGGCAACCGTTCTCGTTGATACGAGTAGCACCCGCTAACGGTTCGGTGCAGCTAACTTTTGCGCTGATGGGACTGGGGGAAGTCTCGATAGATAACGTCACCATCCAAAAGCAAATTCCGCACTTAACTAATACTTCACCGATACCATTAACACCCGCAAGTAATTCGTTTCCAACGACGATTCCTGGATCACCATAAACCGCGAAACCTCCACTTCTAAGTCCGTTTTCAATCGGCCATACGATCGAAGGATGCCAATTTTGGAATTGTTAAATCAAGCAGAGATCTGGGTCAGCGCCGTAGTCCTGCTCATCTGTTTAATCTCACTAAGATGGGTTCTGGCGAACCGCAATAGTAAACGACAAAATCCAGATGCGCTACAGGCTAATCTAACGATAGACATCGAGAAATTACCTTTAATGCCAGTAATCTGTGAACCATTTCGCATAGAAATATATGGTAGTCCCGTTCGAATTCGCGCCTTGGTTCTGGCCCCCATCGGCCGCGGAAAGTCATTACCTAAGAAAGGACATTTAGGAAATATCCTGAACCATTTTATGCCAAACTTTACTGCGATTCTGGAAACGCATCAGCCTATTTTTCGCCAATGGCCTGAGCAATTAAGTTCCAGCGGATTCATTCAGTCGTTTTTTAACAATTTGGCTATCCCTAACAAAGGGCAGGGAACCGTTTGGTGTAGTCTGGCCGGAAAAATCGAAGTGTTTGGTAATAGTTACCTCATTGGCTTGGTTTGCAACACCGACGAACCTAACAGCCTGAGCCAAATAACAGTACAACGCTCTGGACAGTGGCTAGATATCCTGAGAATTCATCAAACGTAAAGGAACGCCACTGAAATGACATCATTAGCAACGGATGCGAAAGCTATTTGGCAGGCGGGAGTGGACGCTGTGGATAGCAAACAACTCACAGAAGCCGCCATTACCTATACGCAACAGTCACTTCAAGTCGGCAAGCAACACTACCCTCTCACCGCCAACAGTCGTATTTTTGTCATCGGTGCGGGCAAGGCTGGAAACGGTATGGCTCGCGGAGTCATCACTGCCTTGGAAGGCTCAGGGCTTTCAGTTTCAGGTTGGGTCAACGTACCGGATGATTGCGTCGAAGCACTTCCCAATATTAGGTTACACGGAGCAAGGCCCGCAGGAGTTAATGAACCGACAGATCAAGGAGTGCAGGGCACCTCTAAAATCATAGGTCTTTTGCAACAGGCAAAGGCGACTGACGTTTGCATCTGCCTGATTTCAGGAGGCGGGTCAGCATTACTGCCCTTGCCTATTAGAAAAATCACACTTGCCGATCTGCAGCATCTAACTCGCAAGCTAAGTAGTGCTGGTGCCAACATCGAACAACTCAACTCTGTTCGTAAAA